>DASWIV010000281.1:0-10379 GCA_036397475.1 bacterium | reverse complement strand
TTTAAATTACGGAACATCTCCATAAAATAGTATCAGGATTGAATTCAACTGAATTTGAATTAATGCGAGTAATGTCATTTTGGGGAGATTCCCCGGCAGTGGGCATTGGATTTCGGGTTCCAGACCATGGATCCCATTTCCAATAGACGCCATATTTATTGCCAGCTTCGTCATACCATTCAGCACCTATTATTTTATCTGAGAAACTATGTCCAAAATTGAATTCTCCCTGATCAAATTGCTCTTTTTGAACATTGGATAAAATCCCGTTTCTTGGCCAATCTTCACGAAGTTGCCATAGTCCATCAAGCAATTGCTCTGAATTGCCCGGGAAAGTCCCTCTGCGATCCACATAGTCCCACAATAATTTAGCCAACCCTTCTCCTAATACATAACCCTTGATTGCAGAATAATTGGGATAATTTCTCGAATTTAATTCGACCATTGAATCGAACCACGGTTCCGAGGTATCAATTGTCCAATCGTATTCAGTCCAGTTTCCATCGGGATAGCCTGGTGTCTGACCTGTAATAACCCAGCTGGCAGCTGAAGGCTCTATTTTTAAATGATTAAAATCATCCGCTGTTTCAGGATTTGAGCCATAATTGACAAGTTCTCCTGTCACAGGATTAATAGTATTGAACAGAAATAGCCCGGAAGCATCCAGGTCTTCAAAGCTGGCTGGATACTCTCCGTTCAAGACATAATATGCATACTATGCATTTTCAAGTTGAATTAGCCGCTTTGGTGACCATACTGCCTCGATAAACCAATCGTCCTGAGTTCTAGTTCCACCCCAACCGCCTATCATAAAGGGATTGTGTTCCCTGTATACCTGATCAAATGCAGGCATATCAGCCTGGGGAGAACTGACCGCTTTTTGAGTATCTGTGGTTCCAAATCCGGTCAGCCAAAATATTGAGATTACCAGTCACGGGATAAGTATGCGATACATTTTTCATTATCCTCCTTTAATCACAATTACAAATTTCACTGCAGGATTCGTATCTGTTCGCGGCAATCAGATGCTCTGGCTGACCCTGCAAAAATTATAACTAAAATAAACGCAAACACCGAAACAACCAGTTTGTTTCTGACTGCAAGTATTGTAAATGGGAAATTGAGCATCGTGTAACCTCCTATTAATTATAATATTGGATTAACAGTTTGTAATATTCCTGTCAAGAGATAAAATCAATAATTGAATTTCACACTACTTGCAATGGAGCTCAAGCTATCCTTGATGTATCCCCCCCACTCGGGTAAAATCATATCCGGTGCCGTTTTGCCGACATCACGAGATTTGTATGCTTAATGGCCATCCAGAGGAATAGAAATGCTTGACCAGATTTACAACGAAGCCGACAGCCGCATGAAAAAAACCATTCAGGCAACCGCCCATGAGCTCGCGATGGTCCGGACCGGACGGGCAAACACCGCGATTCTCGATAAAATTGTGGTGGAAGCATATGGCGCTCAGATGCCCCTTAACCAGGTGGCAACAGTCTCCGTTGGCGATCCGACAACCATACTTGTGCGTCCGTTCGACAAAGGAAATCTGGGGGCAATTGAAAAGGCGATCCTGAAATCAGATATCGGACTTACGCCCCAGAGCGATGGAACCATTATCCGCCTCAATATTCCGCCACTTACACAGGAACGGAGGCAGGAAATGGTCAGGATGATCAAGGGCATGGTGGAAGAGGGTAAGGTACAAATCAGGAATATTCGTCGTGAATATGTAGATAAGATCAAGAAGTTGGAAAAAAGCTCGGAGATCAGCGAGGACAACAGTAAGGACGCGCAGGATCGAATCCAGAAAATGACTGACAATAACATCAGCGAGCTGGATGATGTCTTCACCAAAAAGGAAGAGGAAATCGTCACGATTTAACCTCGAAGCGACTTTTGAATGACAAAAACCGACCCCAAATCGTCTGAATCGTTGGACAGTCCTATCATCCCGGTATCTGATTTCGACTATTCAGATCCAATGAAGCTTGCAAGCGAGATTAATCTTGCAATGCTGCCACGCCATATCGCGTTCATTATGGATGGTAACCGCCGATGGGCGAAATATCGAAGGCTTAACAAGCTCGAAGGGCATCGTGCCGGCGTGAAAACCGTACGTGATACGGTCGAGATGACGATCGATATAAATAAAGCCGCGGGGAATACCGCGATCGAAATACTCACATTCTACGCATTCAGCAAGGAAAACTGGAAACGTCCGCTGCTGGAAGTGTCCGGACTTATGCAGATTTTTGAAAAAGCCGCCGTAAGGGAAATCCAGAGGCTGCACGAAAGAAATATCCGGGTGGATATTATCGGGAACCTCGGCGATCTTCCGGGGAGCCTGTACAAGCGGATAAAGGATATTCTGGATCTGACAAGAGGGAATACCGGATTACGGATTAACTTCGCCCTGTCATATTCGGGACGCAATGAGATTGTTAAGGGCGTCAAAAAATTGTTCCACGACTTCAACGACGGTAAGGTTGAAATAGATAAACTCGACGAGAGGACTTTTTCAAAATATCTCGATACCGGCGGACTCCCAGATCCCGATTTGTTGATCAGGACATCGGGAGAAATGCGATTTTCGAATTTCCTTCTATGGCAGATTGCGTATACTGAATTATGGGTGACTCCGGTGTACTGGCCGGATTTCAGAAGGTCTCATTATCTGCAGGCGCTGAAAGATTACCAGGTAAGGGACAGGCGATACGGGGGACCGTAAAGGGTTAAAATACCCAGTCCAGACCCACAGTCAGTCCCGGCTCAAGTTTCTCCAGATTCTCAATAGCAAGATAAATCCCGTTCAGAAAAGCATCCCTGTCTGTTGTGTCGTGGCGAATTGTAAATACTTCACCCGGACCTCCGAATATCACTTCCTGATGGGCAAGTAGTCCCGGAAGGCGTATCGCGTGGACAGGGATATTTTCGACAAATTTACCTCTCGACTCATCCTTCGCTCCGGGAGGGATGTCCGGTTTCATGTTTTGAGATATCAGGTGTGATGTATGAATTGCTGTGCCGGACGGCGCGTCAATTTTTTTGTCGTGATGAAGTTCGATTATCTCCGCGTTTTTGTAAACCTTGCACGCGTCCTTCAGGATTCTCAGCATAAGATTCACACCGAGAGTGAAGTTAGGTACGATGACCACTCGTCTTTCATTGTACCTGGATAGCTTAGAGAGCCACATGTAATCTTCTTCCGCGAGTCCTGTCGCACCTATAATGTAATCCCATCCTCTTCTAAGGCAGGGCTCGACAGTTTTCCTTGTCGCTTCAGCGATTGAAAAATCGAGAAGATAGTCGGCGTTAAGATCAGCAGGAAGTTCATCCACCGAATTCACAATGACCGGACCTTCGGACCCTGCGCCTGACAGGACACCTGCATTCTGTCCTACCGCGACCGGATCGACCGCACCGACATATTCAACGATCCCGTCATCGAGAAAACGCCTGCTTATCGCCCTGCCCATACGTCCACCGGCACCTGTTAGAATCAATTTTTTTTTCTGTCCGTCAGGATTCATATCATGGAGTTTCCGGGTACAGGCCAAGTTTTTTGGGGAACCATCCGGGGAGTTTATGTATCTGGTCGAGAATTCTCTGTGCTTCTACCTTCAGTTGCTCACGGTTGTGCGGATCAAGTTCGCCTTTTTCATAGGTTATCAATTCGCCAAATGACAGCTGGATTTTGCCCGGACTGATCCATTTCGCGCCGGGCGGCATGCAGTCATAAGTGCCCGACACTCTAGCGGGCAGAACCGGAGCTCCGGATGTCGCTGCCAGGACCAGGAATCCTGTGTGAGCGTCTCCGGGCATGCCGGTTCTTGACCGGGTGCCTTCGGGGAACATCCCAACAACCTCCCCGTTTCTAAGGCATTGAGCGGCACGCCTGAGCATCTCTCCGCCGCCACCGCCACGTCGCACGGGGATAACATTGATCAGGTTGAAATACAGGTTACTGACACCGCTATTGAATAGTTCTACCTTCGCGATGAACCGCACAGGGCGTGGAAATGCGACTCCGAGGGCGGGAGGATCGATATGGCTGATGTGATTGCACGCTACAATCAGTGGCCCTTCCCTGAGGATATTTTCTAATCCCTCAACCTTGAATCCATGCCATATGTTCAGGTGCAGCCGTACAACCGACCTTGAAAAGCGGTACATAAAGCTCATTTTCGGCTTACTATTCGCCATCGGGTGTGGATTGTATCATATAGGTTAAATCTTAGGAATATTCATCTTGGAATGACTGTCTGGAGTTTCATTCTAACGAATAAGAGGGTAAGCGAGGTTACAATCAGATTCAATGTCAATAAGACCTCCCTTGGATCGTCCTGCCTCTGAGTATAAAAGATGAATAACAGCCTGTTTGCGTCCGGACCTGCTGTCAGAATGTAAACCTGGCTGAACGGATTAATATCTATGAGAAGCTTCAGGAGTTTAACAACCTGCAGGGTCTGGGGCGACAGGTGATAAATTAGTCCCACAAGGATTACGTGGATCAATATAAAAAATGCAATAATGATGAATCGTCCTGATATCGCGTTGCCGAATCTGCCAACCGCCGATATTTCCATCAGGATATACACCCACACTGCACTAATCACAGCCTGCAGGTACGGGAAAACGCCATACAGATCAATTTTATCGCCTGACAGGTAATCCACCGAAATGAACATGACCAGGGACGGCAGTGCCGTGAGCGTAGCTCCCAGTGTCAGAACCGCCAGTTTAGAGTCGAATTTGTGAATACCATACAATGGAAGAGCCGCATCGTCCGCAGCCATCAATTTTCGATCATCCACCAGCAGGGGGAAGAGCAATGGAAGACCGATCACGGTGATATAGAACACGTAGATCCCGGTTAATTTGACATAAAATTGTTCATTCTGAACGCCTGAAAGGAAGAAAGTGATCCAGAAAATTCCGATAATCGCGTAGTGAAACGTCAAAAATGCTGTGAATCCACGCGCAAGGGCAAAGCTTCGGTACCGTTTGAAATACTGAAATACCGGTACGGGACGGTCCGCCTCGGCGTTATCGATAGACGCGAGTTTTTTGGGTGGGGTAGGTCTGTATACAGCCCTTGGACACATAGGCGTGGGTAATCATACATTAATTCTCTTATTATAAGTACCGGATTGGGGGACGATTACTCTGCATTCAACCAATACGGAATCCGAATGTGTTCGCCAGGCTGCTAAGTTGGGTGGTATAATCCTCAATTCATTATTGAGGAGAATTTTACTTAAGGCGAGCGAATTATAATCAATCATGAAAGTCCAACGCAGAACCCGAAAAGGCAAAAATAAGGTTTTGTCACCTGTGCCGAGGTGGATAGCAGCGGTATGTATCCCGATTTTCATTTTCACATACCTGGTTGTTACAGGAAATTCCGCCCCCCTCGAAGCAAAAACCAACCGCGTGATCATGCTCGGATTCGATGGAATGGACTATGAGCTGACGAAGCAGTATCTCAGCCAGGGGATTCTCCCGAATCTGCAAGCTCTTTCTGAGCAGGGAGTATTTTCAGCGCTTGACTCAACCAACCCCTCAGAATCGCCTGTCGCATGGTCGAGTATGATCACCGGGACCAATCCCGGTAAAACCGGAGTTTTCGATTTTCTACGGCGTAATCCGGTTACTTACTTTCCCGAACTGAACATGACCGACATCGTTACGCCTCCCGAATTCCTGTTCGACAAAATGCCGATCGCTCCCCCGGTCCTGGAAAACGGACGTAAGGGTTCATCGTTCTGGGAGTACGCGTCGCAATCGAGTATCACGATGTATGGTATCTCGGTTCCGATGAACATGCCGCCAGACACGGCGGACGGAACTTACTGCCTTTGCGGCCTCGGTGTGCCTGACGCTCGCCGGACTATGGGAACTTACGTTTATTACGTAGATGACGTAGAAGTCGCCAGGGATAGAACGGGTTCTGAAGGTTCAACGGAAATGGGTGGACGTGTCATCGAGGTTGTTCAGGATCAGGCTAACCCGAATTTATATACCTCAATCCTGCCCGGGCCTTACTATCCCTCAACGCTGCCACAGAAAGGCTCCGAGATGTCAGCGGATATATCGATGCTCGTTAATCCTGACAATGATACCTGCGATTTCACGATTACCAACAGGTCGCCTTTCAAATTTCTTGTATTTTTCGGGGGCGGACTCCTTACGCTTGTCGTAGGCGCATGCATATGGGCGATTGGCGGAACAATAATGAAGAGCGCCGTACGGGGATTCGGAATATCCCTGCTGTTTTTTATAGTGGGATTGGGAATTCTCGGGTTGATTTCGAAGCCTAATATCGGTGAGCATAAAATTACATTAAAAAAAGGGGAATGGTCTGAATGGGTCCCGGCAAAATATCTTGTGACCGACTGGGTTGGATTAAATGGATTCTTCAAGATATATTACATTGAGGGTGACCCGAATTTCCAGCTTTACGTAACCCCGGTAAGCATCGATCCGCGTGGAACCCTGGGCGCAAACCTCAGTTATCCCTCCAACTATGCTCAACAACTTCTCTCAAAGTATGGGTATTTCAAAACGTATGGCTGGGATTCCGAGACGTGGGCTTTTAATGAAAATGTAATAGATGAACAGGCGTATCTTGACGATCTGCTGGGGAATTTTCACAACAAGTCCGAGATGGCTCTTTCAGAAATGAAAGCCCATGAGGACTGGGAAATGTTCGCGTCGATATTTTTCGTGACTGACCATGTCCAGCACATGTTCTACCGGCTGATCGATCCGCTTCATCCAATGTACGATCCCGGGCTCGCCGATCAATACGGCGACTCTATCAAGGATGTTTTCATCGAAGCTGATAATTTTGTTGGACGTGTTATGAATGAAGTCATGGAGCCGGGAGATGTGTTAATTGTCATAAGCGATCATGGATTCAATTCATTCAGAAATTCGGTCAATATAAACAGATGGCTTGTCGATAACGGCTACCTTTATGAAAAACCAAATCTTTTAAGCGGCCTGTTAAGCGATGACGGAGATCAGTCAGTCAGCAACCTTTTCGATAATCAGAAGAAATTTTTCCAGTGGGTGGACTGGTCGAAATCGAAGGCGTACGCACTCGGACTGGGACAGATTTACCTGAATCTCGAGGGGCGAGAGTCGCAGGGCATTGTAACTGCCAACGAGAAGGACGAGTTGATAGATGAGATTATCGCAGGCCTGAAAGAGATGGTTGATCCTGCGACCGGTACTCCAATGCTGATAAACGCCTATCGCGCGGATGAAATTTACCACGGCGACCACATGGAATACGCTCCCGATATTGTGGTCGGATTCCAGGACGGATACCGCGTCAGCTGGCAGACAACTCTCGGAGTGGCTGCCGAGGACCTGGTCGAGCTTAACATGAAAAAATGGTCCGGCGACCACTGCTCGTTCGATCCATCGATCACCCAGGGTGTTCTCTTCAGCAACATCGGCATCACCAAAGAGGAACCGTCGCTACTCGATATAGCCCCAAGTATGCTGAGCCTTCTCGGTGCGCCAAAACCGGACCGCATGGATGGAGAGATAATTTTTGAGGAATGATTGTCCGGGTGAGTCGAGGTCAAATACTGGAAATTATCACTGAATATAAGTAATCTATCACGCTGCTCATCACGGGCGGTTAGCTCAGTTGGTTAGAGCGCCTGCCTTACAAGCAGGAGGTCGTGGGTTCAAATCCCTCACCGCCCACCACGAAGAATCTTATGGATACCTTTAAATGCACGATGTAAATAAGGTATCCTTTTTTATATGCCCGACCAGCCAGGTATAAATGTTCCCGATATAGCGCCAAAGCCCGGAGTCCCTGTCTCGGTTGGGATCGACGTTGTCGAAAATGCCAGGGTCAGCAGGATGATTGAGAAATTCGGTGATAAATTCCTTAGCCGGTGTTTTACAGAGAGGGAAATACATTACTGTGGTGCCCAGACCAATTCCGTCACCCATTATTCAGCCCGGCTGGCAGCGAAGGAAGCGGCGTACAAGGCACTTCAGGGAAAGCGTGGAATGGGGTTAAGGTGGCTCGACGCTGAGGTTGTATCGTCCGGAATAAACCCCCCCGATCTTAAGCTCCACGGAAATGCTTATAAATTCGCTGAGACATCCGGCGTTACATCGATACTTATGAGCCTTACCCACGAAGAAAATTATTCGGCGGCGGTTGTTATCCTTGTATCGAATACACTGGATTCCCTTTCAAAATGATAGATCGGGGATATTAACCACAGTTTTCAATTATCCAGAGGCAAATATTAAATCGCTTGAAAACCGCATGAATAATGATATCATTGCCTATCCGTTGTATATAACGGACGTTAAATGTCAACATGGCTCGTAATTTGCAGTGTTGCTAGTGGACATGTCGTGGATGTAGTGCGACATGCATCAAAAAATCGATAGGTTCTATCGAAGGGCATTCGGTCGAATCGGGCTTTTGTCCGGCGATGTTACATCTGTAATGTCTCATGGACGGCATCCCTGTACGATCTTCCCTGAAGGAGCGATGTAATGAATTCACTATCAAAGGTGGCCAGAAACGCTGTATTTTCGGCTGTTTTCGCCATGATGTACCTTATCCTGGTCCCTGCGGCGTTCGCGCAGGCTCCGGTGATCGACATGGTCGATCCCAATACCGGACACCAGGGCGAACCGGGCCTGATGATCACTATCATCGGTTCGAATTTCGATCCGTCTCCTCCCGGTGCGCAGGTATTTTTCCAGGACCCGGAAATATCAGTCATTTCTACCAATGTAATAAACTCCAATACGATCGAAGTCATCGTTGACATCGGATTTCTGGCAACACCCGGTCCGGGTGCGGTCTTTGTTATAAATCCGAATTTCGAGCAGGGGGTGCTGCCTAATGGCTTTACGGTCCTTGTACCCGATCCCCCGGCTCCCATACAGATCAATCCAGACATCGGATTTCAGGGCGATTCGAATATTCCCATCACCATTACCGGAGATCTTCTGTATACCGCAAACGACCTGTTTATAGGCATCGGTATTACCATCGATTCAATAGATAATATTACCAACAATCAGATCGACGCAGTAATTTCCATTGGCTGGGCGGCACCGACCGGTCCTACCGATGTCGTGGTGATAAGCCCATTCGGAGATGGCACGATTCCCGGTGGATTCGATGTCAGGCAGCACCTTCCTCCAACTATAAATTCAATAGATGTAATGGCAGGATGCCCGGGAGACACGAATGTTGACATAGTCGTCTCCGGCACCGATTTTCTTCCCGGCATTCAGTTCGATTTTATTCCTACGGGAAACATCCTCGTTCAGAATGTGAATTTTGTAAGCGATAACCAGGTTGAATTGATGGTTGATATCGATCCTGGAGCGACTCCCGGATTTTATTCGCTCGGATGCGTGAATCCGGACGGACAGACAGACCTCCTGGTGGATTCCTTCGAGATTCCGGACTGCCAGATGACAGTTGACTCGATAGATCCCATACAGGGAAACCAGGGTGATGTCGCGCTTGCAGTTTCTATTTTTGGAAATAACCTGGGTGGGGTGGACAATGTAAGTTTTGGATCCGGCATTACACCCACTATACAAACTGTCACGAACTCTCAGGTCGATGTACTGATCGATATCGATGCGGCCGCGACTCCCGGGCTGAGAGACGTACAGGTATTCGCGGGTATCGCGTCCGCTTCACTTCCACAATCATTTGAAGTTATCGAGGTCATTGCGCCTCCTGAAATTACTTCGGTTGTGCCAGGACAGGGCACACAGGGGGATCTTGGCTTAAGTGTGACTGTGTTCGGCACGAATCTCGACACGGTTTTCGGGATAGATTTTGGCGCGGGGATCACGCCGACCCTGGACGCTGTCCAGTCGGGACAACTGGATGTAACCCTTAATATTGATATAACAGCCGTACCCGGATTCAGGACAGTTACAGCGGATTACACCGACGGACAGATATCACTTGTAGACGGATTTGAAGTTCTGGAATTCATACCGGGCGATCCGTTCATTTCTTTGATCGATCCCAACCAGGGAACACAGGGCGATGCAAACTTATCAGTGGATATTACGGGTGGCAACTTTGACCCGGGTGCGACCGCTGATTTCGGAAGCGGCATTACCGTTAACAATGTAAGTTTTGTAAGCGATACACTTTTGACAGTAGATCTGGATATTTCGCCTACTGCGATCCCGGGCGCGCGCGATGTCACGGTCCAGAATCCACAGGGAAACCCGGCAACAGAATTCGGTGGATTTACGGTTCTTGAGTCGATCCCTAATCCTCCAGTGATTTCATCGATCGATCCCACAGAAGGATTCCAGGGGGATACGTCACTCTTAATCAC
>DASWIV010000280.1:0-3914 GCA_036397475.1 bacterium | reverse complement strand
GATAAGTTTGTCGCGAAATTCGTTTGCTTCAGCCAGAGGATGAGGAGGCTCCTCGATCCCGAGGTCGGCAGCATAGACCTCGACATTCCCCGCCACATTGTGCCAGAGGATTTCGAGATCTTCCTGTATATATGGAGCTGCGATCTTCGCGTTTTCGGGAAGTTCCTCAACCCGCTCCTTAACATAGTCGTATCCGTCGGTTGCAAGACCCGACGCTTCGGCGTCGGCGCAGGACACAGAACCGAACAGAGGAATGACACACAGGATAGGGAGGAAACATAGATTTATAAGATGTTTTCGAAAGTTCATTTTGGGTATTCTCTCCTTCTCATATAAGCTGCGATACCGATTCATGACTGATCACCTGATTCACCTTTGATACGCAATATATATCTCAGTCTATAGCGTTATAATACTCAATATATATTAATATCGTCGAGGGGTGGGCAATGTATTTTTTATGGGTGAAATTCTACTAACGCCAGCAAATAAGGGGCATAAAGGGGAAAGGAATTAAACATACCTAAAACCCAGAAAAATGCAAAATTATCTCAGATTATGGTAAAAAATTAAATTCTGTTAAAAACATGGCGTCCGGGATTTCTCCCGGGAGATGATGCGGCCCCTGCATAATGCATGAGTTACAAAGAAACCCTCGTATAAAACGAGCGTTACCTGAGATATGTCCCTGCTCGGTAGCCCGCATTTCAGGTGTGGGTACTAATTCCCACCAATCGGGCCGTACATCTCTGTGTAAAGGGCGATAATCTCTTTTTCCATCTCGGTGTTGTAATCCTGCACGGGGATTGTCCTCACTACTTTTTCTCCACGGTAAATTACGCCTTTTTCTTTTCCTGCAAGTAAACAGAGATCGCTTCCGGCGGCTTCGCCGGGACCGTTTACGGGGCATCCCATCAACGCAACCCGAAGTGGTTTATCGAGATGTCCAAGCCTGTCGTGGAGATACTGGGCGACTTCGAGGATGTCCGATTCAAGCCGTCCGCACATAGGGCACGAGATAAATGTTATTCCCTGCTGGCGAAGTCCGAGTGATTTCAGAAGCTCGATCCCGGTTTTGACTTCCTCGACAACGTCGTCCGTCAAACTCACGCGGATCGTGTCGCCGATACCTTCGGCGAGTATGGTGCCGATTCCGATCGCGGAGCGGATATTGCCTTCCCATGTGGTTCCGGCTTCGGTAACGCCGAGGTGGATCGGGTAATCGGTCTGGAGCGCAAGAAGCCTGTTCGCCTGGATCATTTCTTCGGTGTGGCTTGATTTTATGGCGATGACTATCTGGTGGAATCCGCATTCTTCGAGAAGTTCGACATGCCGTAAAGCGCCTTCAACAGATGCGGGGATTCTGTCGCCTTCATATTTTTTGAGGAGATCTTTCGGAAGGCTTCCCGAATTGGAGCCGATTCTAATGGGAATTCCCGCCGCCATGGCTTCGCGCGCGATCTCGTGGACATCTTTCGCGCGGCCCATGTTTCCGGGATTGAGTCGGATTTTATCGACACCGGCTGCAATCGATGCGAGCCCTGCCCTCTTGCTGAAATGGATATCAGCGATTATCGGGACTGTGACTTCCCTGAGGATGGTCGGCATTGTCGCCGCTGTTTCCTCATCGGGGACAGTTATGCGGATAAGATCGACTCCTGCCGCTTCGAGGCGTTTACAGTCCTGGATAATGTTCGCGACCTCGTCGGTAGGGCGTTTGATCATCGACTGGACACTCACAGGCGCGCCGCCGCCGACAAGGACCTTCTTGCGTCCGTCACGTCCGCCGATAGTCACCTGCCGGGAGATTCGCCTTGAGACCACGCCCTGATCATTTGCCTGTATTGTGTATGTCATAATATTTAAACTCTACTAAATAATTTCGAATAACTAAGTTAATTATTATCATAATGCTTAAAAAAAATAAAGCTGTATGACTTAATTTTCGAGGAGTGCCGCATAATGGAAAAGCCGGTTATGTTAACCGGCTTCGAATCTGTCTTAAAGGAATTATTGTGGGCTTAATTATTTAAGTTGCATTTCCAAATTATCTGCTCAGGAATGAAATTTTCATCTTTCATGCCCCCTGGCACGCCATGAAATCCAGGAGATTCTTCATAAGTAAACGGTTCATTCCAGCCAATTGGCCGGAATTCCCAGAGCCATTGTTTGTAGTAAACATCCCCGTTCATATCTTTCCATCTAGCGACCGCCAGATGTCTCTGGTCATCTAAGCCGAATAGAAATCCGCCATTTTCAGATGGATCAATTGTATTATTTGCCTTTGCCCATTCATCATGGACATGCCAGAGTCCATCAAGTAAATCGACAGCACTCAAGGGCATTTCGCGCCTTCGATATTCATAATCCCGCAGAATATGCTGGATTGTCTCAGCAAGCAATGCACCCCTTAATGCAACATTATTCGGATAAGTGATTTGTTCTTGCTGAATTATTTGCATCTCATCCTGATCTGGCCATCCTTTGTATTCAGGTTCAGGTCCCCAGTTTCCATCTTTATCAGGATTTCTTGTATCGAAGATCCATTCTCTCGATGAGGCTGTAATTCCAATACGGGACCAGTCATTATCATTCTGAGGCATGTTCCCGTAAATAATTGGCTCTTCAGAAATCGGATCTAGTGCACGAATTGGGAAAAATCCAGATTCATCGTAAGCCAACCAGTCAGCCGGATATTGACTGAATTGAGCAAAATAATACCTCAATCCAAGTTCCAAAGTTGACATTCTTTGATACGAACGATGTCTCCTCTTAAACCAATCATCACGGGTCTTTTCACCTAAAAAAGCAACGATTAACTTAGGGTTATAGGATGAAACTTCTTCATAAGATGGAATTTCAAATTTATTTAAGTCGTCGCCATTAATCGCCATCCCAGAACCAGAATCATCCAAAACACCCTGAATCTCCGGAGATTCCTGTAAATAATTTGTTCGAGCATCCGATCCTGACTGGCATCCGCAAGCTACTGCAATCATAATAAACCATAGGGTATAAACAACTTGAAGTCTTAAGTTCATTTTTTTTCTCCTTGTATTCGGATTGGCATGCAGAAGAATTTTGAATCTCGAAAAAAGCAAGCTAATTGCATGGTATCATTGGAGGCACAGCCCGCACATAAACCAACAGGGTATCGTTTCATTATCAGGATTTGGTGGCTCACAACCCAGATTAAAGCAAGCATGGGTTTGCAGTGTGCAGCTTCCAGAATAGTCAAAAACTGTCATGTCATCGTCACATGTGGTTTCACTGTCACAATCAGGTTCACATGGAGCATAGTAAACAACTTCACCAGAACAATACCATAAACAGACTTGTTCAGCTTCCGGGCAATATACATAGTGCTCATTGGATCCGAAAGCTCTACTGTCTTCGATACAACAATCTTTCGCTAATGCAGGATCAGAATGAAGAAACCCGGCTATAAATCCTATAATGATAAGACTTAGTAAATGTAGCATTAATATTAGTCTATTCATTTAGCTCCTCCTATTGCATTAAAAAATATTACATGACTAAATTATACCCCACCCCCGAAAGCGTGTCAATACTAAATCGAAATTATATTTAAAAAAATATTATATGTGCTTAAAGTCACAATTTAACTACCAGAAGTGGAATGTAAGTGCCCTATTCTATTGTTGATATTTCACAGGTTTGTGGCATGAAGACAAAGTAGATTTTATCGTTCTTCCAGCTTTATCCCTTCCTGGGGTGCAGGGAGGAACGCAAGCGGATCTACTTTTTCAGGAGGGGTCATTCCCCGGCTTTCGAAAAACACCATCGACGCGCTCACTCCCGCCTCGGCTTCCGCATTTTCGGGATCAAGCTCGAGCACCCTCATATAGTGATTATATAAAGTTTCGTTCAGGAGATTTGGCGGGACCATTCTC
>DASWIV010000279.1:0-8650 GCA_036397475.1 bacterium | reverse complement strand
CCGTCCCAAGCGGCGGAATTGGCAGCAGATTCTGACCCACAGGCGGTTGCCCATTCTGCTGCGGCGCCTTCGGACATCCGACCAGCAGGAGTGCAAAAACAAGTATTATATAAGTTGAATTCCTCATAAAATTCAGAAGTCCCAGGCATAAGCCCGGACATCACCCAAAGAGTAGCACTCCCAAATGATGTGAGCAATCCACCTGGCACATAGGCCCATGCGTAAGCGTGGTGCTGATGGTGAAGCATACTAATCAGTCTAATCAGTCTGGGATTTTTTAATGTGTGTGTTCATTAGCACCAGGTTTACACCCGGGCTCAGGTGCCATTTCACCTTCCAAAAAATGCTAATCTTCCCTCCAATAATGACCGTACATACAGACAAAATTGAAATCCGGACACAGGGGAATTCACAGGTAATCGACATCACCTCCAATATCGCAGGCATTATTCGCGAATCGGGTATCACCGACGGTGTCGCCCATATTTTCTGCGCGGGATCGACAGGCGCTCTCACCACAACAGAATTCGAACCCGGGACGATAAAGGACATGAGCGAATATTTCGACCGTCACATCCCGCCAACTCCACCGGGACCTGCGTGGGGCGATTATCATCACCACGCTACATGGCACGACGATAATGGTCACTCTCACCTTCGTGCGTCGCTGATTGGTCCTGATATCACCGTCCCGATTCGTAATGGCGGAATTCACCACGGCACCTGGCAGCAGGTGATTTTTATCGATTTTGACACCTGCGGACGCAATCGCTCGCTCGATGTCACATTGATTGGCGAGTGATTCACAAAATCGGATCCCACGTTTTTACCGAATAAGGATCATTTTTCGGTTTGTATTCCTTGACTATTTGATCTTCTGTTATTCCAAATGTCTGGAGGTCATTTGATTTAACCTGCGGGTAAGCGATGATCGTGAAGTTATGGATTTGAATATCCTCCTCGACAACCGACATGTTATAAACCTTCCATGTCATCGAATAATTCTCGATCATGTTCCCGAGCGTGCAGCCTTCGGCGATGTAATATTCTGCTTTCATGGCTTCAAAGGAGCCGAAATCATGTTTTGTTTGCCTGCTGATAAGCTAACTGGCTTGATCCGATTGATCTTAATGTTCCCTTTGCTCTTGAATACCAACCACCTATAAGCGGCAAAGTGGACAGGAAATATAGTGTCCAGATAAATAAAGCAAACAATACAGTATACGCCACAATCCAGTAGAGGCATCTCATCTCCATCCTGGAAAATCGTTTGGGTTCGGAAACATTGCTATCTGATTCATCCATAATTTATGACTTTATCGTCTGGCATTCAGGAATTGCGGGATAAACGGACAAATGATCAGGATTATAAAAATCAGCCACCATATGACCTTAAGGAAATCCTGCATTCCGTCCGAAATGGCTATCCCGAATAATCCGACATCCACCTCATCCTGAACTTCATTGCGTTTTTCATCATTTTTATTACTCATAGTATTGGCTCCCATGATTTCACGGAATCCGGATCATTCCCCTCTGCGAATTCCCGCACAAACTGATCTTCTGTAATTCCATAAGTCTTTAAATCCCCATCAATTGCTGGATAGGCGATTATGGTGAAAGTATGTAATTCATGAAAAATCGAATCCTCGCCTAGACAGGTAGATAAATTGTATGCACGAAAGTACATCGAATAATCCTGAATCATTTTGCCGGGCGTGTATTGATCTTGAACCATTCCAACAGATTTCAACGCATCGAAAGAAGCATAATTATTTCCATAAGCCCTGAAATATGCCAATTGAGCAGAGCCAAATGATCGGAGAGTTAGCTTTGCTTTATCTATTGGAGTACCTCGTTTAACAGGGAGAAAGCTTGGGATAATTAATACGAAAAAGACAGCTATAAGCACCGTAAATCCAATAATGTATGGACCATTTGCGAAATAATTTTTATTAAACGAGATTTCCGAACCGGGTGCCGGGTGGTCCTCCGCATTCATTCCTGATTTTTCAGTCAATCGGCTCCGCGGTTCGGTAGAGCGTGTAATTCAATTTTACACCATAATCCTGTATGTGCAAATTCGGAGAGTTGCTTCCATGGTCAGAACCATAACCGTAAGGGGATGGTTAAAATCTCACTCAAAGCCGCGAAGACGCTATCAGGAGATTCACGCTTCTTGTAATTCGTAACATTGACTAACTTGTTAGTCAGTACATTTTTTAAGACACACACAATCTTCGCTGACGCTTCGGTTGTGTATGCTACAAATAAGAAAAGTTTGCGTATCTGGAGAATCGCGTTCCCAGTTGTCACTTGACCCAGTGATGAAACGTCAGATCATTCGCCATGAAGCTCGGACCCAGCCTCAATGTCAGTTTCAGTATCGGCTGTATGGCAAAAGGTATTCTTGTCATCGCATAGATTCCCCCGCGCATGATCGAGTCATTTATGGCGAATGACAGAAGCGAATAATATGCCCCCAGCGCAGTACGGTCCCTCACGACCGCCGCCGGACCGTATGAAAACAGCTTTATCCCGGTCGCCGCCGAAAATTCCCTGTTGTATTCATACTGGAAAAATCCCTTGATCGTCCCTTTTCGCTCCGCGATCAGAACCCATTCCTGGTCCTTGGGATTCATGCACATGTGATGAACCCACACCCTGTACAATTCCTCCGCGTCCTCATTTTTGATTTCCGGGTCCATGTGGAACCTGTCTGTCTGGTATGCTCCTGCCAGAATATCCATCACGACAGGCAGATCCTTCTCGGCGAACAGGCGAATTTCATACCCGCCCTTTTCATATTCCTGGACACTGTCCTTGTGATAGATCGCCGTGAACCCATTATCCACGAGGTAAAATCCGTGACGTTCAACCGCGTGGATCGCCGGAAGTTCCATCGCCGCGAGGCGTATATTCGTAAAAACAACTTTGCGCTTACCGAGCCATTCCATGCACGACTCAATAAGTTCATACGCCACCGGGGCTGCATCCTTGTATTCTTCCGGCACTACAGCGACAAACGGCACCCGTCCCGACTCCGCGTTCAGCGCGGCGGTATCGAAATCCAGCCATTCCGCTCCGGCGATCCCGACAATTTCCCTTTTATCATTCCTCGCTATAAAAAAAGCGGCGTTTTCCGATGCGGAACTTTTTTGCAGGAATCTCTCGACATGATTACTGAATATTTTATTGAGCCCTGCCTCCGGAGCTGCGGTAATGAAAAAGTACGGCTTGAATTTGTAGCCATCAGCGACCGACAGAATTTCATCCGTCAACTCGCCCCTGTAAATGTCAACTGCGACCATGGCTTGTTTTTCTCCTGAATAAAAAGAATATCTATGTTGCCTTAACCCATTTCGATCCCGATTTAATTATACGCCCGGATTCCGGCGCGGTAATCATTACAAGATCGAGCGCGCTCAGGTGCGTGACGAAATCCCCGTGTAGCTGGGGATATTTCGGGTGGTCGTATTCCTGGTAGAAAACATCGATCCCATTTTCCCTGAATAGATCCAATTCCAGGTAATGCCTGGCAGCCGCTCCCGAATAATACTCATCGGCTCCAAGTTTCCTGCAAATATTCAACAGCCGCTTGCTCTTCGTCCCTTCAACTTCCAATGTCGATGCCAGTTTCAAGGGCGTCTCTATTCCGATAATTTCGTTCAGCCAGCCGATCAACGCGAGATCGAGCTCCCATAAGTATTGCCAGTCTCTTTCAATAATCTGAGCGAGTTGTGGGTATAGCGGTTCAAAATACGGAGCCTTCTTATAAAACGACTCAATTGTCCCGAGGTGTTTCTTTTTCCACGGACGCTCATTGTCTATCAGGACTTCATTTACCTTCTGTTCGTATTTTCCCTTCTGGATTACGGGAACGCTCAACCACGCCCATCCATCCGTTGATTTGACACGATTGCGATTTCTCCATCCGCGCCTGTCAAATTGAACATCGTCGTAAATGACAAAAGTATCGACCGACATCTCCTGGTCGAAAAAACCAAGCCATGGAAGATACCCCGGTTGAAGTACAGCGATGCGCATAATGAGGATATCGAATTGTATCACGCGATATGAAAAAACCCACATTAAAAATGCGGGTCGTAATTTCTCTTTATATTTGTGAAAGGTCTTTTACGATATCGGACCCTTCACGATTGCTGTCAAACCGTATGTTGAGTCCCGGACAAGGCTGACCGCCGTACCCGCAACTCCCCAGTGTCCGCCGACATTAGCGTTCAACTGCGTTACACCGGTTGTTACCGGGTCGCTCGTGATATCGGTGTACGGGTCGCTGATATTCTGGTCATTCGGGAAGGTGAAATCCACCCCAAGATCCAGAAGGAGGGCATCGATATTTCCTGTCGATCCCGACGGATGAACCGCCGTGTTATCAACCAGAATTATCACGATTCCCCCGTTATTTACGCAATCTCTTATTTCCTGAATTTCGGATGACGTGAATGCCGGATCGGTCGCTGACAGAAACATGAAAGAAATAATCAGCATCTTGGTCGTGGTGGGTACGACTAGCGGAAGATCACCGTCGAAATCCCACGTATACCCGGCGTTCTGAATTAAGGAAATAAATTCGGTTAGAGATCCTTCATTGTAATCGTCCGCATGCCCGTGGTGCCATTGGACGGTAGTTCCAGAAGCGTTAGGACCGGTCAACGGCAGGTTGAGCATATTTGTATACAGCGCAGAATTGTCCACCTGGCCAACATAGTCGAAAAATCCGAAATCCCCGATACCGTACACATAATTATCCGGCGGATCGGCAATCTCAAAATCCGCGTCCGACTCATCCTCAGCTGCCGGACCTGCAACAGACTGCACTCTTATTCGTGCGGTTGTTGCTGGTGCCATCACGGGGATATCCCACTCGTATACACCATCATTCGTGGTAGACGCTGTTATCACGGTGGGATAAGTGGCCCCGCTGTCGGTGGATAAATCTATCCTTACATCCGTGATCCCACCACTCGATGCCCATTCAATATCCTCAGTGAAACCGTAATACCAGGTTTCGCCGCCGTTCGGAATGGTAACCTCGATCCAGGCAGGGACAATTTCAAAATAATCATCCGAGACATCATTAACAGCGGGATCATCTGTCGAGCTGACTCTAACTTTAACAGTTCCTGATATATCGTCAGGAACTACCCAGTCGTAGCTTCCATCATCCGTTTCATCTGTCGAGATGACATTTATATCCGATCCGAAATCGTCTTTCGAATATTCGAGGAACGCTGTCCCGGAGACATCCGACGATGTCCAGGTGATTTCCCGCGTGCTTCCGACTTCCCACTGTTCGCCTCCGTTCGGTGACGTGACAGTGATCGTGGGTTCGTCAGGTTTAACATTGCTAACGGGAATCTCGATGGTGAAATAACCGGACAAAGGTCCCATCGCGTTATTTCCTACACCGAAATCGTTTGAATAATCGTGATTAGCGTATTCAACAACCTTGTAGACTTTTATTGCCCATAGAGCGTCGTCAAGCATGGGTTTTAATTCGGGTGAATCGAAGTATTTAAACAACACATAAGGCTCATCTATCGTGTCCGGAGCCGCGATTACTTTCGGTCCGTTCCAGATCTCAGACCACAGGACCACCTGGAAATCATTGTTCCATGTCGAACCAACCGACCAGTCGACAAGTTCAATTTGCAGATCGACATTTCCTCCAAATTCAGTTGCTGTATTCCAGAGGTCTGAATTATCGGTTACCGAAATCACCCTGGACTCAAATGCGTTCGCCGATATCGGGAAATCATCTAGGGAGTTGGGAGGATTTGGGTCGTTCACATTCGGCTCCCAGCTTGCGATTACCGCGTACTGAAATGTTATTCCCGAAGTGTCTGGAAAACGTATGTCGTAAGTTCGGTAATTCACTGAACCCGGGGTGAATTTCCCGCGGTCCCCCGTATTATTCTTCAGATATTCAAATGCATCTTCACCGGCTCCAAGCCCATCGGTGAAATACTTGTACGGATTCAGAACGCTCGACGGAACATAACTTTTTGTGCCAAGCTTACCCGGATTGTATCCGAGCAACGGAAGAGAAGTTGCCGCGAATTCGGTCGCGTTGAACCATCGTGTGTAACCGTCGGGATTCTTGAGATATTGCCCGCCTTCACCCGTCATCGGATAATTTTCCGGTCCCGGATGAGTCTCCGTTCCATCGCCCATGAATACCCCGATTACGTCAAAGCCTGTGTACTGGTCCAGACCCGCGAACGGGTGCCTTAGACCAACATCAACAAGCACATCGGTGTAATCGGGACCAACATCGATATTCTGAATATCCAGCAGAAGATTCGTTGGCGGTCCGTCGACAAATCCTGTTACATTTGCCGTGAACATGGCACCCCTTAACGGAACTGCCTCTATTGTCCCGGCGTCCACATCCACATGGATTTCATAAAGTCCCCACAGATGTGTATTATCCGTCCCCGAGACCGTCCTCTGACTGGAGATATCGGGAGTGTTTTCCGGCATGACAGGACTGGTCCCCGACGAACATCCGAATACAAACCCCAGCACCAACACTATTGCAGTGTAATAAAATAGCCTCATTTTAGTTTCCTTGAATTAAATAATTCGCCTGGGCAAAAGATTAATTAAAATATCGTATTATGTCAAATTGCAAAATAATATTCAGTTTGTAGATGGGGGCTAGCAATCTATTTTCCTTTTAAAACCCGTGCGATTATCCTGCGCCGGAGTGTGCCGAAGTGCTCGGGAAGCGGAATTTCCTTCGGGCAGAAATTGCGGCAACCAAGCATCGCTTCGCAACCGAAAATTCCATCCTCGGTAAATAACTGCTCCGCCATCGAGTCGAGGTTTCTCTCATCCCGCGTGTCCATGATAAACCTGTACGCCCTGTTCAATCCGGCAGGACCGAGATAATCCTCATTAAGCTGCGCCGCGCCGCATCCTTCGAGGCAGATTCCGCACTCGATGCATCTTTCAGCCTCATAGACATCCATACGTTCTTCTTCACTCTGAAGATTTTCAAGCTTTTCATTGAAATGCTTGCTCGTATGGATCCATCCCTCGACCCGCTTCGTCATTTCCATGAACCACCGGCCCTTATCCGCCGCAACATCCTTGATGTGATCGAAAAATCTGAGTGGCTCCAGCGTGAATTCATCGGGCAGATCTTTCGTAAGCGTTTTGCACGCGAGCATCGGCTGGCCGTTTACATTTATCGCGCAGCTGCCGCAGACATTAGACCTGCAGCAGATGTCGTAGAGCAGCGACGGGTCCTGGTTGGTCTGGATCTCGTCCATCGCGAGGTACACACTCATGAATGGCTTTTCTTCGACATTAAAAGTGTCGTAATGGGGTTCGCTCTCCGGGTCGGATGAGTCGTGCCTGAAAATTTTTATTTTAATGTTTCTTCCTGGCATTCTACTTCTCACTTTCTGGCGCAGGTGCTGCCACCGTTGCTACATGGGCTTCGTTATAGCCACGATCTCCTGGCGGCAGGTGCGTAATTTTTATTTCATCGTAATCGAGTCTCGGCAGATATTCCCCGTTCGAATTTTTATAGGCTAACGTCCTCTTCAGCCAATTCTCATCGTCTCGTGACGGATAATCGTCGCGATAATGGCCGCCACGGCTTTCAGTCCTGGTGACAGCTCCGTACGCTATGCACAATGCGGCATCCACCATTCCCGGTGTCCTCAAAGCCTGCTCAAGTTCAAGCGATTTTCTTCCTACGTTATGGGCAAGCCCGATCTTGTCAGCGCGTTCACGAATTTCAAGCAGTTTATCAAGCCCTTCCTGCATGACATCCTGTGTTCTGAACACACCGAAATGGTCGGTCATGTTCTGGGTCAGTTCCCTGACAAGCTGCTGTGGATTTTCAATAGGCTCATTTTCGATCAGTTTCCGGATTCTCGCGTCCTGCTTTTTTACTTCCTCGTGGATGCACTTAAGATCGTTCTCGCCCTCGCTACGGTCAAGCGCTTCCTTACCCGCGACTTCTCCACCGTACAATCCAGCGACAAGCGTCTCAAGCAGACTGTTTCCGCCAAGCCTGTTGAATCCATGCAGATCCCAGCACGCGCATTCACCGACAGCATAAAGACCTTCCACACCCTTGCAGCGTGTATCGGCATCGGTTCTAACCCCGCCCATTGTGTAATGCTGAACCGGACGCACCGGAATTTTCTCGGTGATAATATTTATCCCGATAAAATCGCGGCAGATATCGTGCATATCCCTCAGCCGCGTCATTATTTTTTCTACTCCAAGGTGAGTCAGGTCGAGCCATATATGGGGACCGAAATTCCCCGGGATTCCTCTTCCGTTACGGATCTCGCTCATCATGCCGCGCGAGACGACATCCCTCGACGCCAGGTTTCCCTTTGTCGACGAGTAATCCCACATGAACTCATGGTTGTCTTTATTTCTCAGAACCCCGCCATCGCCACGGCAGCCTTCCGTCATTAATATCCATACTGGATAAAGTCCCGTCGGATGGAACTGAATCGCTTCCATATTTCCAAGCGGAACTTTTCCGGTATCGAACGCGAGCGAAAGACCGTCGCCCCGGCAGATGACCGCGTTGGTCGATTCCGCAAACAATCTTCCCGCTCCGCCGGTCGCGAGAATCGTGCTCTTTGCATAGAAC
>DASWIV010000278.1:0-4851 GCA_036397475.1 bacterium | reverse complement strand
AGCTGGGAACATGATAATTCCCTTTACGTCAAATCCGGTATAAGAGGGCAGATCATATGGATGCGTGAGAGATATGTCTATTGATACATATCCTTCAG
The DNA here is from genome assembly GCA_036397475.1 of bacterium. GTDB lineage: Bacteria > JAJVIF01 > JAJVIF01 > JAPKYR01 > JAPKYR01 > DASWIV01. The sequence continues at coordinate 4,753 of DASWIV010000278.1, read as the reverse complement.
GAGTCATGTGCACATTGCTAGTGTTTACGCAATTAGTGCATGGCCCGCCTTCGAGTAATTTAAGAGCGTTAAGATGAACTCCGTACGTTTCCAGTGCGGGGGACCGCTTAGGAACTAACTCGACATAAGATGCATCGCTTCCAATCTCAAGTTGATAGTATCCCCACAACCAGTCAACACCGCCCGTATTGGATGTGAACCCGGCTTTGCTTGTTGATAAATCTGCCCCTTCATTAGTTTGAATCGGGTTTGCTGAACTGCAGCTGATTATTAAAACTGTGGTCATAATGCATATAAGTTGCTTCATTTCTGATAACCTCCTTGATTAAATATCTTTAATGGTCCCGCTGGATACCCAAACTGGATTTGGCGAATCATCTTCAATGCCTCCTAAAAAGAATATATCATCATCAGGTGTGCCACCAGAATCCGACGGGGAAGGGTCCCTAAGACATAACGTAGGACCCGTGAAAGGAGATAATAAAGACCAGAATGTCGGAGCAAAATCGTTGGAACTATAATCATCTTCCCAGGTGATGTTGTGGCTCGTGTCATAACTGAAACTTCTTGTATATACGCCATCCCATTCCCATTCACCAAGATCTCCACCTGTATCTCCATAATAATACGCCAAGCCAAACCACGCTTCCTGCCCACTCGATCGTTCATAGCAGGCTACATCAGGTGCAATCCCATATTCTGAGGTAATTGCATAAAGATCACTAGAGAAATCAGGTGAAACCGTCACATGAATTTCCGGATCTTCATAATGCTGGTCACCCCAGTCTCCAGGGGTGCCATCAACAGAATAATCGAAATGTGTCCATGAGATCACAGCTTCCTGATATGCGTCTTCCCCTAATGAAATTGAAGCCGGAACCGGGATCAGGTCAACCTTCGGAAGTGCATCAGCGTTATTGCCGCCTGAAGTAATGGGGGTTTGATTTCCAGGAGTTGCTGATCCTTCGGAATCCCATACATTATAGAATACTACATACGGTGCAGGCATGAAAGAAGGGTTTGAATCCCAGTAAATCTGCTGTGTCCAAACACAATAAGCGGTGTCATCTTCTCCATCCGCAAAAGAATCAACCATGCCAACTTCTATGCTAGGCGCGAAATTGCGCGTATTAGGCAGTCCAGAGACATTGTATGAAACCGCATATTCCGTACCTATTGAAAGAACAGCAGTCGGATCTGTATCATCGTAATCAGCTTCGATTGCCAAAATATCAGCCTCATCAAAATTAGCATATTCAGTGCGTACATAGGCAAGTAATAAATCCCCATCAAGTTTTAATGCCAGATCCGGTTCAACTTCATCGAGTTCATTGGATGATTGGGTGTCCGTTAAAAGGATCTCACCTGATTCCGTGACATCTGTTGACCAGTTGATCGAACCATTAAAGTCGATTATGTACCTTTTTGAATACAAATCAACATTTTCAACCGAATCAGTCTCGTTTAACTGTGCCCAGACAATGTAAACAAAAATATATCCTTCGGCGTTTGCATCATCTTCATTGCAATATGCAACTTCAACGGTTGGATGCCTGCACCATGTTGTTTCCGCGTCATTATCAGCAGAAAAAGTATCTTCAAATTCGGGTGAAGCGTCAACAGCGGATTGAAAGATTGCTAAACTGATTTCTGAACCAGATCCTCCCGGATCTGATTTAACGATGGCAGTAATTAAGGGAGACGCATCAACCTCATAATCGTATACGGCAACTTGTCCGGCAATTCCGGACGCACCTGCATCGATTGGTGGTACCCAGATGGTAGTGGCTGAATCAATGTTGTAGCTGTCTCCCCATTCATAAAATGTAGAGAACGCTTGAGCTGTACGTGTGAGTGAATTATCGGATGAGGATGACATAGCATCATCCGGGGAGATGGGATCTACCCCCCCCCCCCCCGAACATCCGATAATAAGTGAGGAACAAATGACGATGGATACCGCAAGTGCGGTACTGAGTGTGATTGGCAGTACTTTCTTCATCTTTCTGCCTCCCTGTCAGCTTGAATTAGAATGAAGGATAGAAAGCAAAACACACAGTTCTTAAAGTATTACATTTATACACCACAAAACGTATTAACGCAATAGATTTATGGATAATTCTGTATTTTGATTATTGAGAGGGGAACTGTTATTTAACCATGGTTACCAGTAAAGCTCACTTATTTTAATCAGGTTAACCATGCGCTTATCGGGCTGTTGAAAAGGACCAAAATTAACGTAAAAAGTCCAGGTGCCGCCGACAATTTCAAGTGAGTAAGGAGATTAACAAGCGAGATCTGACACCGGGTTGTCGGCGAAACAGCACTATCTACCTAACGCCGACAACCCGGTGTCTTATCAAGATGGACTGTTACATGCCTGTTCGAGGTTGTCTGCGGCACCCGGATCTTCACAATTTGACTTTTTCAACACATTCTTATGCTTATGGTGCTGACCCATTGGTGTAATTGCAAACCTTCACTTCGGCTTTTTTCTGCGTTCGGTGGTCCAGTACATCTCGTCGCGGTCGCCGGAGAGGCGGTATCTCCAGTACGCGAACAGGATAATAAAAATCAGCATGAAAATTATGAATGCAGCTATCCCCGCTCCGTACGGATGCTGCTTCAGGTATTCAATAACATCTGGAGCTTTAATCGCTGCCAGAATGATGATTCCGGTAAGAACCAATGCCACGACTATTCTCGTGATCACATTCGATGTCCAGTCCTGTGGAGGAGGAGGCGGGGGTTTATCAGAGCGCCGGCGGCGCGGCTCCTGTGGAGGGGCGGTTTCCTCGAGTGCGTCGTGTAGACCTGGTTTGTGATCCTGGTAGGGCATGTGCATATTATATAACAAGAATTAAAAAACCCCGCCATATCTGGCGGGGTTGGACCGGGTCAAAACTTAAAATCCTATTTTCCTTCAGCGAGACGGTCAGCCAGCCAGTCGGGCAGTCCCGCTTCGCGGATCTTCTCCTGTGTCTTTTCTACATCATAGTCAACCCTCATAAACAGAAGCTCATGGGCCTGGAAATCATACAACACAATACAAGCCCTTGGATCTCCATCGCGCGGCTGTCCGACCGATCCGACATTAACGATCCATTGTTCGTCCGGATCAAGCGTTACAGGGGTATCGTATCCGAAATGCCTCTTTACATCCGCTCCCGGCAAAAAGTCAGCTTTGCCCGTGGTACGTTTAACCATCAATGCAGGCTGATGTGTATGTCCTACAAATGTGATCTTGATATCTTCTTCGACACCCTCGAACGATTTAGCGGCCTCTTCCTTGTCACGCACATAACCATAGTCGGAATTTGGCGCGTAATGGCTGAACCGGATTTTATATCCGATCGGGGTTGTAATAATTTTATCTTCCGGTAAATCAATCAGCCAGTTAAGATACTCCGAACTGCCGTTCTGAAGCAGTTCCTTCGTATACTCGACAGCCTGGCGGGCATGGGGATTCACCCTGCGGAGATTCGCGTCAGGTCCGAGATATGACTCATGGTTCCCCATGATGGTAAACGCAAAGTCCCTGACAATCGCGCAGCATTCCTTTGGCTGAGGTCCGTAACCGATTACATCGCCAAGGCAGACATATTTTTTATTGTTGGTGATCTCCATCATCTTGAGCCTGCCCATGACACGTTCAAGGGCGTCAAGATTCGAGTGAATGTCAGAGAAAATAGCGAGTGTTGACTTGTAATCCATTGCAGTAAATTCGTTCTCCTTAAATTAACTCAGGTCTTTCCTCGCAAGGGCATACGAAAAGGGGCGTCCCATAATGCCCCTTTGTGTCACCGCCATTAAATTCGCCATGAGGATGATAGCCTATGTTGGTACACTATTCAAGAGGTATGAGGCAAAATTCACAATCGTGCGGTTACTTGAATTTTATCGGCACGTTAAGACGGAAATTCAGGATTTTCAGGCTTCTTCGGTGTCCGAAAATAGCTGTTCCTGATACTCTTCGGGGATCTTTGGATATTCTATATTGAGGTGCTCACAGGCACGCTTTGTGATTATCCGTCCACGTGGTGTTCGCTGCAGAAAACCTGTCTTCAGAAGGAACGGCTCGATCACGTCGGTGATGGTATCTCTTTCCTCGTTGAGTGTGGCAGCGAGAGTTTCTATACCGACCGGACCGCCGTTGTAGTATTCGACCATCAGCTTCAAAAATCGCCTGTCAATCTCATCCAGCCCGATATCGTCTATCCCCAGGCTTTCGCATGCACTCATCGCTATTTCCTGGTCAATTCGCCCGTCTGACTTGACCTGCGCGTAGTCACGTACCCGCTTGAGAAGCCGGTTCGCGACGCGAGGCGTGCCACGGGACCGTCTTGAAATTTCCGCCCCACCGTCGTCTGTGAGTTCAACGTCCAGTACTCTGGCGGACCTCGACACAATCTCCTTCAGTTCATCCTCTGAATAAAAATCCAGGTGCTGGAGAATCCCGAACCTGTCCCGGAGTGGTCCGGTAATCAACCCGGCACGTGTGGTCGCGCCGATAAGAGTGAATTTTTCTATTGTAAGCTGCAGGCTTTTTGCCGACGGACCTGTCCCAATCAGTATATCTATTACATAGTCTTCCATCGCCGGATACAGTGTTTCCTCGACTGTCCTGTTAAGGCGATGGATCTCATCTATGAAAAATACGGCCCTGTCTCCAAGATTGGTTAAAATGGCCGCCAGGTCCTTGCCTTTTTCCATGGTAGGACCGCTGGATGTCGTCATGTGCACGCCAAGCTCG
>DASWIV010000277.1:0-5031 GCA_036397475.1 bacterium | reverse complement strand
CAGTAATTATTGGAGTTTCGCGTCTTGTACGGGACCCTTTCTTCTTCGTTCATTAACTGGACTACAGGAGGATGCGGATACACTTCGACCAGATGCTTTTTAGTTCCTGGTTTTGTTGATGCAGTAGCGACAGGATATCCGGCTTTTTCAAAATCGGTAGATAATTTTCGTCCAAGTTTGCCAGGCCTTTCTTTTGTAGGAGAATGGACCGCACATTTTTGAGCGCCCCAATCCTTTGAAAGCAGGTTATCACCGCCACGCCTGGTATCGAATGGAATTGTAGCGACGGGCATATCGATTGTAACCAGGTCAATATTTTTTCCGCCGGCAAGTGTGGATGCATCTGCTAATAGTTGATTTATCCTGGGTTTTGATCCTTTCGGTTTGGATAACCAGTCAACAGGGGTTCCCAGTGCGAGCTGGTGGAATGAATCATACGATGCGGCGAGTCCCTTGCATACGTAGTGGTTCCTGATTTTCTGGACCACTGCTACTCCACTTGGCTGTTTATCAGTCCACGCTGCGTCGATTGCCAGGATTACTGTCATTGATTACCTCGCTGATCCGATGCCCTATATACTACCTGTAAATTTTAATTTGACCAAGCTTACACATGGTCTTCTGAAAATCGGGCCAAAATCAAATCCCGGAACATTCTGCTCCGGGACTTGAAACATTTAAAAAAATCCGTGAGTTCTGCTGTTTTATGGTTCCTCACGTCCGGGACCCAAAAGCGGGCAGAGGAAATAGTGATATTCACCATCTCCATCGAAATCTTCCATCCAGCGTCCGCCCAGATAGCCCCGGTCTCCCGGACCAAACTCGGTCTGAGGACCATTTGGACCCATTTCCAGAAGCTGGAATCTTCCATTAGGGGGAAGGGGATCTTTTGTCGCGAAAGTATCGTAGTAAAGTCCCTGGCTGGTGACATAAATGACACCGCCATCTCCTCGTCCATTCGCCTGGGCGTCTCCTGTTGTCAGCAAAAATGCTGCAGCGGCTGCGAAAGCGAATACCGCGATTAGAACAAGCACCCTGTTCTTCATGTTGCATAGCTCCTTAAAAATAAAATTTTGGTAAAATTGGTGTAACCCATGAGCGGTAAGATACTGTTAGGTTACGTAAGGTTCATTAACTTAGAGTAATTTTATGTAAATAAACCGGAATTTCTTAAAATTTATTTTTTTGCAGTCGTATAAATTTTGACTTTAAATACTTCAATATTTAAGAGTGGAGAAATATCCCCGGATATATTAATTTATCCTTGACTATAATCAGGAGGCGAGTATCATAGCCCCGCTCTATAATCCTGACATTTCGAAGTCAGGGAAACTTTACATACGAGGAGGACATTAACTTGTTAACCAGAGCAATCAGAGGAATTTTAGCGTTATGTTTCATGGCGGGCGTAATCATTGGCATATCGGGGATATCAAAAGCCCAGGAAGCCGTGACCATCCCTGTCCAGGACATTACGGTCGAAGCCACACCGGAGCGACTGGCTCGCGGTGAATATCTTTCGAAGGATGTCGCGTTATGTCTCGACTGCCATTCGGCGCGAGACTGGTCAAAAAACACCGCGCCGGTAATCGAAGGGACCTGGGGCGAAGGCGGAGAGCCTTTCCCGGATTTCTTCGGCATCGTGTATTCAAGAAATATCACCCCAGCCGGGATCGGCGACTGGACCGATGGCGAACTTTACAGGGCGATCACATCGGGGATTTCGAAGGACGGTACCGCATTGTTCCCGGTAATGCCTTATCCAACTTATGGGAAAATGGATCAAGAGGACATTTTTTCAATAATCGCTTACATCAGGACACTTGCGCCGATCGAAAATGAGGTCCCCGCGCGGGAGCTCAATCCCCCATTCGATGAGCTGGTAAATATTATGCCAGCCGCGTCCAGCCACAAGGAAATACCGGACAAATCAGATACGTTCGCCTATGGTGAATACCTGACATCGTTCGCATCCTGCGACGAGTGCCATACTCCGAGGGATGAAATGGGACAGTACATTGAAGGCATGAGACTTGCCGGTGGAGTGGAATTCCCACTTCCCACAGGTCTTGTCGTTACCGCGAACATAACCCCCGACGAGGAGACAGGAATCGGGACATGGACACGCGAAGGCTTTATTGCCAGATTCGCGATATACCGTGATGAGGACATGCTCTTCCCACTGACAGAAGGCACACCTAACTCGATCATGCCGTGGTCGCGATACTGCCAGATGACAGACGAGGATCTTGGGGCAATTTATGAGTATATTAGTACACTGCCGGCGGTCCATCATGAAGTCAACCATTATCCAGGCACCTGATTTATTTTGAAAATTGATAATAACACCCGGGATGAATGTCCCGGGTTTTTTTATGCCGATGAGATGTCAGCGAGCCGAACGGCAGGGATGCCAGTGCCCCGTATCCTGCGATATAATCTATCACCATGGATGAGATTCTTTCGAATGATGAACTGAGGGAAGTCGCGTCGAAGATTATCGACAGCGCTTCAACTCAACTGACGGATACATCGTTTGTTCTTACCCCATTCATGGAGCCATTTACACTCGCGCTTGCAATCGGAGACGCGCGAAGGAAAGGTCTTCGATGGCGCGAAGTAACCCCGTCGAAAAATTTCAGATTCAGGACCCTTCAACTTGCCGATGAACACAATCTCCTGAACTGGGAAACTCCCGATCTGAAGGTGTTATTGTTCAAGGCGGAAAATGTATTCGAGCAGCCGTCAAGATCTGATCTTCTTAACGCGATTCTCATGGCGGATAAAAGCGTTTTTGCTGGAGACACGATCAAATACGATAATGGATGGGCTGTTTGTGTTGCGAATTCAGGGCAGGAGAAGCTGGAATTGGACGGATATACTGTCGAGTTATGGAAGGAAGATATTGACAGGCTGCCGTCGCAGACGCAGACGGGAAACAGGAAGGCGACAGCGGCATCGCCAAGGATCGATGCTGTATCCGCTGCCGCCTTGAAACCCAGCCGTGAGAAGATAAAGAAACATCTGGAAGCTGGAGGAGTTCTGTTAAATTATGAGACCGAGACGAAATCAGGTCGTGAGCTTGTACCGGGTGACGTTGTCGCGGTGCGGGATACAGGTCGGTTCAGAGTTATGGAATTCGGCGATGTCACGAAAAAGGGCAGGTATGTGATTGAGGTTGAAATTTTGAATGGAGGTTGAAGAGAGATATATTGATAAGGTATAATCACCTTAACAAATGTTACGTATGACCTTGTTCGAGGAAAATCCGAATGTTACAGAAGCGCTGGAATCGTCGTTGCCCCTGGCTGCGAGGCTACGTCCGAAACGCCTGAACGAAATTGTCGGGCAGGATGATCTGTTGTCCGACGATGGCGCAATTACGCGTATGGTACGAAGTGGCGCTATCCATTCATTCATTCTTTGGGGACCTCCGGGCTGTGGTAAAACCACAATAGCACGAGCGCTCGCGAATGAAGTGGATGTCTTATTCCGTGAATTCTCGGCTGTCACGAGTACGGTCAAGGATGTACGGCAGGTTGTGAAGGAAGCCAAAGCCGAACTCACACTTACCGGAAAGAGAACGATACTCTTCATAGACGAACTTCACCGCTTCAACAAACTTCAACAGGATGCATTTCTTCCACATATCGAGGATGGGACGATCATCCTTATCGGGGCTACGACGGAGAATCCGTACTTCACGATCAATTCAGCGCTGCGGTCACGTTTGACTGTTTATAAACTCCAACCGCTGACGACGGAAGCGCTATCGATACTTGCCGAGCGTGTACTCGGATATTTTAACGCCGGACGGGAAGAGTCGGATGGGCTTTATGTTCTATCAGACAAGGTAAGAGATTCGCTCCTGATGCTTGCCGGCGGCGACGCCCGTACATTGATAGGGACGCTGGAAGTCGGACGCACTTTACTGGATGAAGCGAATGATGGAAATGGTGGAGATTTTTCGACCGAACTTCTGGAAAAGGCGCTGCAGGCGTCGTACAGAGTCTACGACCGTACGGGCGATGCGCATTACGACACGATATCCGCGTACATCAAGAGCATTCGCGGATCCGATCCCGACGCGGCGATTTACTATCTCGCGAGAATGTTATCAAGCGGCGAGGATCCGAAATTTATCGCGAGGCGGCTTGTGATACAGGCGTCGGAGGAAGTCAGTAACGCGAATCCGATGGCGCTGGTGGTCGCGAACGCGGCGAGGGACGCGGTCGAGTTTATCGGGATGCCTGAAGCGCAGATACCGCTCGCGCAGGCTACAATTTATGTAGCGACGTCGCCGAAATCCAATTCCGCAGTGAAGGCTATTGGAAAGGCGATGGGCGATATCGAGGCGGGGAAGAATTATCCGCCGCCGCTTCACCTTAGGAACGCGCCGGTCAGGGAAATGAAGACGGAGCACGGGCATGGAGAAGGATATAAGTACGTTCACAATTACGAGGGCGGGATTGTGGATGAAAATTATCTGCCGGAAGAGATGATCGGCGCGGAGTATTACTTCCCGGCGCCGAGGGGCAAGGAGAAGACTGTGAAGGAATGGCTTGAGAAGATGAGGGAGTCGCGGAAGAAGAAGTAGGTTGTTTTGTAGCATTGACAAACTTATTTGACAGTGTTCGAAAGCAAATTACACACACAAACTACGCTAACGCTTCGTTTGTGTATGCTACAAATTGAAGAACGGGTAGTCCAGGACATCCGGGGAATAATCAATCAGCTTGTGGATCGGGAAGGGTTTACAAAGATGGTCAATGCTGAACTCAGGCAAATGTGGGAAGCTGAATCTGGTTACAATCCGGATGCAGAGAAGCATATCAAGGCACTTGATACCAAGATTCAGGACGTGTATAAAGCTCTTGAGGATGGGTTTCAGGATGCAGCATGGGCGAATTCAAGACTCAAGGAGCTACACGCTGAAAGGGATTAGCTATCTGCCACACTGACTAAACAAACAAAGCCGCTGCAGGTAGATTTTGACCGGGCTATCAGGTACAGGGAGGATTTACAGCGGGT
>DASWIV010000276.1:0-8468 GCA_036397475.1 bacterium | reverse complement strand
GGATGGCTGGATTAATTTCTCGTGGATTATTTCTTTTGTGGAGTATTTAGTGAATCCGATACGCTGGTTCCATTTAAGGAGGAGGTCTGTATATATTTCGAATTCACGGCGCATGTTTCACGTGAAACAATCTAACTTAATATAAATTAAGGAACTGCCGGGAAGCAGTTCCTTGGAGGAGGAGTATTTTATTCATGCGACTTACTTGTCCCCGAAGAGATCGCTCAGATCAGATTCATCTAGAAATTCTCTGAACTGCTCGACTTCCTCGTCGCTGACTCGAACCATCCCTTCTTCCTCGATATCATGTTGCATGCGAAGAAGAAGATAGACAACTATTCCAGTGCCGTAGACTTCCATCGGATGCTTCGATTTGTCAGCCTGAGATTTGACGTATTCTGCTACTTTTGGATTTTCGCGTTTGATACGGTTGAAAAGCTCTTTGAGGTTATAGCGTGAGCGTACAAGCTCTTCGCTTACTCTCTCAACAGCTCCTTCTGTGACCTGGTACATTTTAATTCCTCCGGACCCCCGTAGTTACCAGCGGTCCTTCATCTTCTTCGATGCAGTTTGGACCCGCCCTGATACAGATTTTAGAAGTTTTTCAGTTAACCAATCCGAGAAATTGTCCAATAAGTCTTTTATAGTGTTTTATAATGACTTATTACAATCTAAGTATATCACGAATCAGCCTTTTTCGCAAGAGCCGCACCACATTTCAGGCTCCATTACTTCATATTTCGACTGGTTTTTTCCTTTCTGAAGCCCTGAAATCCGCGTCGGGAGCGACTTTCAGGTCGAATCTTACTATATCGGCAGCACTGGAGTCCCCTGAACTTCTCAGGCCAGATTTAATTAAAATATTTAATCTGTTGTAATCCGTTTTTAGCAAAATTAATCCATGTCCCAACTTACTGAACGATCAGTGTCAGTGTGATATATTTAAGATGAATGAGAGATAAAAAAGCTCACAGCCCGTTTGTAATTGCGCTTCTTTTCGGCATCCCGATACTCCTGGTTGTCGGGGTGTTCATTTACAACTTCATCAAAAATCGACCGGAACCCGGACTCCCGCCTGTTTCTTTTCTGGATGAAGCGGAGCTGGTGAGTGAGTTTGAGTCGGAGGAATACAAGGGACCTTACCAGAACCTCAATCCACCTACTGCAATCCAGCAGAGGAATCAACCAGCCTATTCTGAATCACTTAGGATGTTCCCTCTCGACGATGGCAATATCATGATCGCCGGCTTTCCACGGTGCATGAAAATCGACCCGTATGGCACGGAGATGGCAAGAATTGAACTCGAAGAGTTGCCGGATGAAATTAAACCAACCCTGGCAAGACCTGCAAATCCTTTATTATCCGATTCTGGTATCAGTGAGCAGTTGCCCCCCGTGTATGAAATCGCTACAAGGTCCAATGGAAGCTTTGTCGGCATGCATTACGAGATAATTTCCACCGCGGTAAGTTTTGTGGAGTGGGATACCGAGGGCAAATTTGAATCCGTAATCGATCTCCAGGAATATTTTGGAGACCTGTTTAAATTGTCCATCCCTGGATCAATCGGAGGCTCAGAATTCCTTATCTCCTTATTTAATGAAAAGGTGTTAATAGGTAATAATGCCGGGAAATACGTGATTATTGAAAATGGCTCTGTAACTAATAGCGGCACATTGGAAACCCTGACATCTGACTGGGTATTAACTGATCTTTTTCTCTGCGACAATTACATTCTGGCCGGAGATATCTTCACTCGTGTCGTTAAATATACGCTCGATGGAAAAATAGATTGGAACTGGATTAAAAATACAAATCATTTGTTCCAAACGGATGAGTCATTAACTTATGTGCCATCGGGAAGAGTAAAAGGAGCCTTTTTTGTTGCTGCCGACGGGAAAACTTTTGCATGTACATCAAACTCGGTACAGGAACTGAAAAATGATGGTTCGACCAATCGCGAAATTGGCGATGAAACTACAATTGAATCTCTAAAAAGTCTGACAACAATCGCCAGCGGGCAAATCAATTATCTGATTCCCGAACAGAATTCTTACCAGGCTTTTAATAATGACCAGATTGGAAATCCTATGGCTGGCGTCGGTGTAATTAATCAGATTTACGAGCTCGATCAGAATTTTAGTGTACTTAAGCCTTCAGTAATTACTCTTCCATCCGATTTTCTTAATCCCCCATCGACAGAACCTCCCACAGATTCAACAGGGCAAAATAACTCTCAACTTCAAACCGCCTTACTTTCTCCCGGCGACACCATCGACCTCGCGTACATGCACAAGGGGTTCAAACCCATCGACACAGGCTACATCGGCGTAGATTACACTGGCCGACGCGCATTCGAAACCGACAAAAATCTCACTATCATATCCTCTCTCGACAGGGTTCAAATTTCTAACGGACTCACGCAGGATATCCAGGAAATCGACATCGATTCGCGGGGCTATACATACATGCTCGACCGCAACAGGCAGCTCGTTCAGGTCCTCGACAATAACGGCGACTATCTCAGAAAATACATGTCACTCGGTTACGATCTTTTCGGCGAACCTCTTCTTCCAAAACATATCTCGGTCGATGCTCTCGATCGCCTGTGGGTAAACGGTCCCGACCGCATCTATGTGCTCGACAAAGATGGAAACCTTTTGAAAATTTTTGAAAGGCGAGGTGCCACGTATTCACGACCTCCGCAGAATGCGTCAAATCTACCTTCCGAGAACACCCCTCTCGGCTACACGATCCTGCCATCGTCAAGCGTAATTGCAAATCGAGCCGATCCAACATCGCCTGTAACACTTGAGATAGCGGAAATCGAAAAGGTCATCGTCAATCCGGGCGACATAAAGCACTTTTACATAATCGATACCGGCCACAACCAGGTCGTGATCTACAATATGGATGGAACAGAGGAGGGGGGTATCGAAATTTCGGATTTTGAAATCTCCGGCGAGTTCGGATTCGCATGCGGACCCGACGGGTACTGCTACCTTGTCGATCCGGGAAGCGACTCTGTAAAGGTTCTTGATAATCTTGGGAATTACATCCAAAGCATCGCGGTGAGTGATCTTCCCGAAACTGGCTGGCACGCGGTGGAAATGAACGCGTCGAATGTTATGGCGGGAATGCTGAATATGCCGGTCGAAGCGTGGATAAACGCAGACGGCGAACTGGTGATCTTCGATCGCAACGAAATGTCGCTCAAAGTGTGGCAAATCAGGGAGTGACGGGAAATCAGGGAGTGATGGGAAATTAAATGCCGACTGGAAGTCGGCGGACCGACCGGCAGGATGCCGGTGCTCCGTTACCTACGACACTTTAGTAATTCTTCCTTCCACCACCGGCGCGATCGGTTCGTTCATTACAATGTACTCAACCAGAATATCCGCGATATTCCTCCCGAAGTCATACGGGTTGATCGCCCTCTCCTCGAGAATCTCATACCCGTCCCCGCCTTCGCGAATATACAAAAGCGTGACGATCTTATAGATCCCTTCAGGATCGACAGGCTCATAATTACCCGTTCCGTCGTCGATCTTTAACTCTACAATTCTCTCACCCACCGGTTTCGAAACATCCCACGTATATTTCGCGTGTGAAACCTGCAGGAATCGTCCGGTTCCTTCGTTGTGGGGGTCTTCCGCACGGCTGACCCCGTACTCGAACATCTCGAGCACATCAGCGCCCGTCAACTCAAAAGTCGCGAGTGTGTCCCCGAACGGAAGAACCTCGAGTACGTTTGCCATCGTGATTTCGCCCTGCTGAATTCCCGACCTGATGCCGCCGCCGTTGAAGATCGCGAAATCGACATCGTTCTTTCCGGCTTCCCACATAAGAGCGTCGCAGATCAAATCCCCGAGATTACTTTCCCCGTGCCTGACATATTCTTCTCGTCCTTCAAGATCCACTTGCGTCTCGCCGATGGTGACAAGTCCAAGCTGCGCGACCGGAGCCGCCATCTCGGCAACTTTCATCGCGGCTTCCTGATCTTCGGGAACAGTATTGTTCAGAAGGATCGGATCGCCGCTCCATTCTGTAGCGATACCATTTTCATCGAATTCAACTTCCAGGTGCCCGAGGAATTTTCCAAGCGACCCCGCCTGCACTATCAATACCGGCTCGCTATCCGGAGAATCGACAACAACCGGATACTGCCCTTCCGAATCGGGATGGGAATTTGATAGCAGGGTGTGCGTATGCCCACCGACAATAATATCTAATCCACCGACAGCAGCCGCCATGTCCTTGTCGGCGTTGAGACCCGCGTGGCTGAGCGCGATGATTATGTCTATTTCCTGCGACTCGAGTTCCGAGACAACATTACGCATCGATTCGGTCGTATTGTTGAAGATCAGGTCCGGTCCCGGATTTGAAATGGACGGAGTGTCGGCGGTTGTATATCCTGTCAGGCCGATTTTTCTTCCTTCGATCTCAATCACGGTGTAGGGGACGATCAAATCCGCGAGGTATTCCGAGTTCGAGGCATCGATATTCGATGACAGGACAGGAAAATTAAGTCCGGAAATGAAATTCGAAAGAACCTCGTCGCCATCGTCGAATTCATGATTGCCAAGAGTCATAGCGTCGTAACGCATCATGTTCATAAATGTCTGCGCGCCGAGTCCCTTGTAATGCGAGTAAAATAGCGTTCCCTGGAACTGGTCGCCGCCATCGAGAAGCAGGACATGCCGCTCACCGTCGCGATATTTGAGAACTTCGGTAGCTCGTCTCGCGACACCTCCGTAGACGCGTCCCGACGTTATCTCAGCTTCGCTCGCGACATTGCCGTGGTCGTTTATCTGCTGTATTCGCCCGTGCGAGTCATTCGTGTGGAGAATGGTAAGCGCGAAAATTTCTCCCGTAGGATTATCCGCCGACGGATTTTCCGCCTGAGGATTATCATTGCCCTGTTTCGGACAACCAACTGATAAAACGATCGTGAGAATTGCGATAAAAATAAATGGGAAGCGTCCGGTTGATTTCATCGATGTCCCCCATGGTTTGATGCCGGGATTTTAACACTGATAATGGTGGATATCTACCACAGGGAAGAATTCCCTAATCAGCGCTATACCCGCCACAGGCTGCTGATGTATTTTTCGTCGGGGACTGTTACGGAGACTGTCCCGAATAGCGGGCACCTGTCGATCTGCTCCTTGCCCCTCATGATAAATGTCCGGAAGCAGATCGTGTCCAGCTCCTTCGCGTCGAGCGATTTAACCGGAATCGCCATCTCCACAATATCGCCGATGGCGGCGGATGTGAATGATTCGATTCGGGTGGCATGCTCTTCTTTTCCGTGTTTATACAAGCGCATTTCCACCGAATCCTGCTCTTTCAAACAGAGGGTCAGATTGATCTCCGACGGCCTGATGAACCTGACCATCAGGATATCCTCGTCGCTGATATCCTCCCGGTCGATATCGAGCCTGATAAATAAGTGGACCGTATCCGCGCTGAAATAAATGTCCGAAATAGGCCCGGTTTTCTTCGACGCCACCAGTCCCTCAAGCAAACTTGCCTTCAAATGGCCGCTTCCCGACCACTCGAAGAAGTTCGTTATTTTCCCGTCGATTTCAGGAATGATGATATCCAACGGCTGTTCTACATTTATATTGTCAAAAGGAAGCGACGGATCCACCGGTATCAGAACATCGACAGGCGGCTCGACATTCATCAGTTCGTAAGCGCGTCTGACCCTTCCACGAAACAAAAAATCGAAAATGTAATCCATAGGAGTCGTGAACGGCTCCCCGAACCACCAGAACCAGTCGCTGCCTTCAGCTACCCATAAATGTTCCAGTATTTTCATGCGGTCATCGGTTCCAATCTCATCAACGGCATCCCCAGGCAGGGGGAGCACTTCATCCAGTTTCTTCCTTGCTTCGAGCAGAATTCTCCACGCCCTGCGATCTTCTTCGGCACCCATCCAGATTCCGAAGTCGGCATTGATCCAGCTTCCGGCGCCAATTTTTTTGATACGCCTGTCGCCTTTGTAATTTTTAAGGAATTCCGACGGTGTTGTCGCCTGTATGTTCTTACTATACTTTAATTTTTCAGCGAGTCCTGTCAGGAATCCTTTGCCGCTGTCAGGAAAATATTCCCATGGATTCTCCCCGTCGCATACAATGGTCACAAGGGGCGGCTCATCCCCCTTGTGTTCGTCCCCGATGATTTTCAGATTCTCAATGAAATTCTCGACCGCCTCTTCCGGCTTCACGCCGGAAAACTTGAAGCCGATATCGTCGCTGAGTCCGCGGTTACGGAAAAAGCAGTACAGGGGAGCGCTTGCGGAATTTCCGACCAGCCACGGGTGATACATGGATGGTTCTTCCGGAACCGATGTTCCGGTTCTTGAATCGAGCAGGAGAGCCTCGTCTGTCGCCATCCATTTGATACCTTCCGACTGCATCAGCTCGACAGCTTCCTGGCTGACCGAACCCTCGCTTGGCCACATGCCGTCGGGATACCTGCCAAATGTCTTTTTAAAAATTTCCCTGCCGCGGATTATCTGGCGGCGCGCATCCGCCGGATATTTAAAATCCGGGGTATCCGGATGCCCGTCCTCGCGAACCCGGCTGTCGATCAGAAGTGGAAGTATGGGGTGATACTCCGGCGTACAGGTTATCTCGATCCTGTCATCCTCATATAATTTTTTGTACCTGGGCAATATCGATCTCAGATTTTCCACATGTTTATCAAGCAGTTCGCATTTTTCATCTTCAGTATATCCGCGCCCTTTATTCAAAAGCCCGGCGATAAGCGGATCTTCCATGAGTGTAAATCCGCACCAGAGGAGATTGAATAACACCACGAGGTCCCTGAAATCCTGGAGCTTGAAATTCGCACGGACATGACTGAGATCGTCCCACGGGATCTCCATCCCGCGCTTTAAAAGGAGCTGGTTATATCTCTGGTGCTGCTTCACATGCACTTCCCAGTTGATGAAGAAAAAATGCCGCAGGATGAAATCTTCCTCGTAGTCCGTCAATTCGTCCGCAGGTTTCCTCGACAGCTCGTAAAAATAATCCTTCTCGATCGACTCGCACAGGTCCACGATCTGGCTTAAAAGTACGGGAGAAAAATTGATCGTCTGTTTGAAGCCGGGATATTTTTCTGAAATGGAAGCCACATCGAGATATCCGCGCAGGGAATGAATTCTCACCCACGGCAGGATGTGATTGCCGGTATGCGCGTAGCGGTAATCCGGCTGGTGCATATGCCAGATCAATGCGAGTTTGATATCGGGTGCCATGGCGTCAGTCCAGCGTTAGTAGCCTACTCAACTTCCTTTAAATAACCCGCGGCATCTTCCGGAGGCGTCGGGTTAATGTAAAATCCCGAACCCCATTCGAATCCGGCTGTCCTCGTCAGCCGCGGGAACATCTCTATATGCCAGTGATAATGCGCGTGTCCGTATGGATAGCTTTCCTCCATCGCCCTCTCGCTGGGAGTGGTATGGAGAATATAATTGTAATGCACTTCGCCAAGCGTTTTCTTGTATTTCCCTACCACTTTTCTCATTACATCTGCAAGATCGCGAAGTTCGTCATCCGACGCCTGGGTGTAATCCGCCTGGTGCCGTAGCGGCATGATGTGAATCTCAAATGGATGTACCGACGCGAACGGGCAGACCACCATGAAATGTGTGCTCGTATAAACGATTCGTTCTTCCAGCATCTGTTCCTGGTCGATGATGTCGCAGAATATGCAGCGCTTTTTCTGTTTATAGTGCGTTTCCGTTCCGACCATTTCCTCGATAACGCGTTTCGGTACGATCGGTGTCGCGATAATCTGCGAGTGAGGATGAGCAAGCGATGCTCCCGCGAGAATTCCATAGTTCCTGAATACCAGCATATATTCGAACCGCTCATCCCGCATCAGGTCGATTATTCTCTCCCTGTAAGCCCGGTAGACCAGAAAATTTTCCTCTGTTTCCCGCTGGTCCAGATCCTTGAAATGGTCGGTGTTTTCAATGACCACTTCATGCGCCCCTACACCGTTCATCTTGTCATATAAACCAAGTCCCTGGCGCCCAAGCTGCCCCTCGATCTTCAACGCGGGGAATTTATTCGGGATCACCCTGAGCTTCCATCCCGTGCTGTCCGGACGGCTTCCCGATGGACGCACCGAGTTAACTTCGGGCGGCGTCATCTCCTCGTGCCCGGGACAAAACGGGCAGTTCTCGGGTCCCTCTGGATGGCTTTCCGTTTGTGAATTGAAGTCGGTGGGTCGCTTGCCTCTCTCAGTCGCGATGATTACCCATCGGCCAAGTATCGGATCTTTTCTAAGTTCTGGCATGGTTAATGTATTTATCTCTCAGCCACGCGATTGTATCACATCGTGATAATTTTGCACGCACAATCCATTTTTGAGTTTGTCACATTATAAAAAGCCCCCTGTAATCCCTCCGCACCCGGGGACCGCATGGGAAGAAAACCGTAAAATGAACATTCTC
>DASWIV010000275.1:0-10661 GCA_036397475.1 bacterium | reverse complement strand
ATGTACAAAAAGTACGATGAATCTATCGAAAATAAATATCTCGATTCCGAGTTGGAATTTATTGCAATGAATATCGGCTCACTATTCAGTTGAGATTGAACCGTTGATTGAATTCGCCGGTGACATCGATCCACTCTCCATTCACAAGCCGCAGTACAATCCGTTCCTTTGAAAAATCATAAACCCTGTCACCCTGTTGGTCCAGCCGGGCATGGAAGTCCGGAAATGTCTGGGCGTTCACGTCCCCGTAATACAATTCAATGGCCTTTCCGAATTCCGACGCGCGTCCGAGGGAGTGGGGAACATGATCGTAAATGACTTTCAATCCTGCAGGATGATCGGGGTAATATTCTTCCACGGCGGCAATCATCGATTCGACCAGCCGGGTATTAGTCGTCAGGGGACTGTATTTAAATGCCAGGTATGAATTTACCGGAAACCACAGGGCATACACAATTAGCATGGCAATTACACCTGTTGGTAATTTCGATTTTTTGAAATTTGATGCTATTGCTGTAGAAAGCGTGACTGCGAGAAATCCGGAAGGAACAAGCAGGTAATACGGGTAATGGTGCGAGGGAATCAGAATCGCAGGTGCCAGCAGGATAAGGAAAAACGCCCATCCGGCCCATCCTGCTTCCTTTTTTCCATCAGGCCTAACCATGTATCCACGTGGAATCGAATACGCCATCAAACTGATAAATGCAAGAAGTGCCATTATGTACGGGATTACCAGCACCGGATGATTTTTAAGAAATGGGATGAAATCTGACGCCGATTCAAAAGATGATGCTTTCTGCAGCATAAACGCGCTAAGACCGGTCGAGAAAAAGTAGTCGATGGAATACCAGGCCAGGTTTAAAATAATCGCGACAATCTTTGTGCTGAATGCATACCCCTCGACAGTCGTTGTCTCGTATATTCTGGGCCATCCGAAGAAAGCAATCCCGATCGCGAGAAAAATGCCGATCGCGGCAGCGATGGAAATTTTCCGCAACAAAAGGATGTCAAGGAAAATCCAGACAGGAATGATCAAGAGCGTTGTCTCCTTGGTCAAAAAAGCAAAAGCAATAAGCACAGAAGAAATAAGAATCCACTTTTTTTGAGATGCATCAATTTTAAGTGAGAGGACATGAGCCGCCGTAGATGAGAAAACAAATATTCCTGCCATGGACTCTACAACCCCCGTTATCCATACCTGTGCGTAAAACATGGTACCGGATAGTGCGAATAATCCGGCACCAATAACTGAAGCCAGGCGATTTTTTGTCATGGCACAGAGCATCCAGTGCAGGCATATTACTGAAATGGCAAACATTATCACGCTGGAAAGATGCCACAGGGAGGAGTTCCTTCCGAATAGAGCATTTCCGGCAGAGAAGTAGATTCCCAGGTGAAGGAACCGCGTGCCTTTGGAAACGGCGTACGAGAGAACTGGTGGCAGTCCGGAAATTGAATTCAGTTCGGGAGCCCGGATATTGACGAAATCGTCGCCATTAAAGTACAGGCCCACAGCCGGGTATAAGCAGGCAAAATTAAGGACAAGGATTCCAGCGAGTATCCAGTAAGATGCTTTATTGGAGATGTCATTTATCCCGGTGGATTTCTGCATGGGCAAGGGGATTATATCAGGATAATGGCGATTGTAGATTGAATAGTTGAATAGAGATATATTCGTTAATTTTTGAAGTAATATTATCCTGAGATTACTCAAGAGGAAACATTTAATACAGGTTGAAAAAATTGCAAATATTCTAGTATAATGTTGGTGTACGGGCATTCTATTCGAATAAGGAGGCCTCTTCAGCATGAAAGCAATTGCGTGCATATGCAGCTTAGCCCTGCTTGCTACGCTCATTGCTTGTTCCAATTCTTCATCGGATGTCCCGTCTGCCCCAACTGCCCCCGGTTTAACTTCCGATTTATCGCATTCTTTGCAATCTCTCCCATCCGGACATCAGCTTCTCGGCCTTTTCGATATAGCCATTGACCAGTCAGGCAATCTTGAAACGGTACCGTTGAGGTCGTCCCAGTGGCATTTCAATGCCATAACATTTATTGAGTCTCCCGGTAAGAACAGTCTTTTAAGCTTCTCGAACATTGAGATTATCGGAAGACGGGTCAATCTGGATGTGACCATTGAACACCCGTTCCACGGTTTTCCCGACTTTGTCGGGTTCGACGTCAAGGGCATTGTCATCGGACCCGGCGATATGACGGACAAGACAGACCCATCGCTTGCGTGGGCGGGAGGTCCGGAAGGTCTGCGTCTTCTCAACGCCGACGGATGGACCAGGTGGTGGAACCCGAGTGAATTTCCCGATAATGGCACCGTGTTTTCATTCACACCGGGAAGATATGGCTTGCCGTCCGTGCCCGACGGATCCTTCAATTCCACGATACAGCCTTTCAAGGTTTTCGCTAATTCACTCGGTGTCGATACACCGCTTTACCATGTCCTGGAGAAGCCTGTCGATCATCCCATCGGACGCGGTACGCTTCTGTCCAGCTCAAGTTCTACCAGACATTATGCGCTGGTCTTTCCTGGCAATGAAGATGGAGGCCTCGATTTCAGATTTAACTATGCGGTCGATGTGTCGCACGCTTTTCCCGAGGGACACAAGATAGGGGAATATATCGAAGTGCCGGACGATTTCCCGCTTTCCGCCAATCAACCTGAACCCTTCATTGTCGATGTAAATATTCCGAACAATACGGTTTACATTTCCAACCAGGGATGTGTCGGCGGATCGATCGATTTGAAAATTCGGGTGTCCGACTGGCAGGCGCTGATAACCGATGTCCCGGTCAGCACACACGTCAAGAGAGTCGAACTCAGGTCGCCGACCTTGTTTGTCGGTGTTCGGGAGCCGGAACTTACGTACGATTCCTCCAGTATCGTTCCGTGGGCAACATATGAGATTACCCTGAGCGGCCTGACCCCGGATTCCGTATATGATCAGCAGATCTTGTTGACAGTAGTATCGGCTGAAGGGGATTACCAGAAAGACGTGACATCGTACGCCGGTGATTCGGAGCTGGCGACCTATTTTGTCATTCGTGTGCCTGTAACCCAGTCAGTTGAAATTGGAAATTCGAAATTCGATTTAAACCCCTTATCGGTCTGGCCAAAAGAGGGAGGCGACCGGTATAACAGGTTCCTGTCGAAAGGGGCGGGACCGGAAAATCCGTCCAAGGTCTGGTCGGTAGGCGATCTATGGATCGACGCGGTTCCTGTTATCGGACCGGAAAAACGAATTTTTGTATCAAGGCTTCTTCCGGCCGGCGGGATTGAGCTGGATGTTGTCGATCTTGATGGATTGATAGTCGGCGACCGGCATTTCGCATGGCTTGAGCCTGAGGGTAATCCTGTTGTTGTTGGCTGCTCACTTTTGTGGAACGATACATCCGGACAGGTGATCCAGATAGACCAGGACGGCGGTGTGGAGACAATTTACAACGCTAATACCGGAACCGGTCCCGGGGTGTTCAACAGCCTGACCTTCAATAACGTGGAGCAGGGATTTATTTACGGTCCCGCAGGCATAAATGCATTTACTGAGGAAGGTGTCGAGGTCTGGAGCCTTCTTGGCCTGAGTACGCAACTATCTCTTTACCTTGGAGCGCCTTCAATTACACCAGACGGCTCTGTCCTTGCCGGACGGCTCGATCTAAGCGATAACGGCAGCCTTTTCGAATTTGTAAAGGTAGAGCCGGTCAATGGAGACCAGGTGTGGAGTCACGTGCCTCAAGACCCATCCGTTGCGTCCTATAACATTTCAGTCGATCCGTTGTACAGCCAGCTTTATTACACAGTGAAAAACAAACTGGTAGCGCTTTCGGACGGCAACGGGGAAGAACGCTGGTCATGGTCGAGCTGGACCTGGTTGACCGGCACGGTAGCTGTAAATAACAACGGTGAAATTATTGTCGGAGAGACCCTTCCGGGCGGTACGACAAGTACAGAAGGACAGATATTCGATGTGAAAGCTTTTGATAAGGATGGCAATATCCTTTGGAGTTATCCCAACAGCCAGCCTGTAACCGCCGCTCCTGTTGTCGATTTGGAAGGAAACGTATATTTTGGAGATGGTGACGGGCTGGTCCATGCACTGGACAACCAGGGGATTGAAAAGTGGGTCTTCGATGTCGATCGCGAGCCCCATTACCTGATCCCGGGTCCGGATGGCACCTTGCTGATCGGCATTAAGGAAGTCGATATCGAGACCACCATGATCTGCCTTAAGGATTAACTCTGGAAATATGCCTGGCGCCGGTTTTCCCCTTGTGGGGATTTTTTTATGCCCGTATCGATGTTGTATAATCGAGTGCGCAATGAGTGGAAAAATCACCCGGAATGTAAACAGGATATTGGAAATGGTTGCCGACGCCGCGACACAAGCGGGCAGGGAACCGTCGGAGGTCTCTGTACTGGCGGCTACGAAATATACCGACCGGCAGGGAGTGATGGAAGTTATCAATGCCGGGATCACAATTATCGGAGAAAACAGGGTGCAGGATGCCAGGGGTAAACTCGGGAATCGCGGCGAGGCTGATGATATCCGGAGAGAAATTCCTGGCTCAGAATTTCATATGATCGGGCATCTCCAGAGTAACAAGGCAAATCATGCACTGAAAATATTCGATCACATTGACACTATCGACAGGATTACGATCGCTGAAGCTCTCGAGAAGAGACTGGCGTCGGATAACCGGATTCTTCCCTGCACAATTGAAATCGGACTGACCGGGGAAGAAAGCAAGACTGGTGTTTCCCGAAAGGATTTACCTGCCCTTTTCGATTATGTGATTGGAGATTGCCCTCACCTGGATCTGAGAGGTTTCACGGGAATGGGTCCCCTCGACCCCGATCCTGAAGCCGGAAGGCCGACGTACCGGGAGCTGCGAAAGATATACGAGGGATACATGGAGCAGGTTCCGGACAGAGATAAATTCGCCATCCTGTCCATGGGGATGAGTGCGGATTATCATGTCGCAATTCAGGAAGGCGCGACACTGGTCAGGATCGGACGGGCGTTATTTGTCTGACCGGTGCAGCAGCCATGAGTTGAAATTCCACATATTCATTACTCTGCAAGTCACAAAATCCCCGTATTAATTGATATTAAATAAGATTTACCTCTTCACGCAGGAAGGTGGAGAGGAGAGGTGCACGTATATGTATTACGAAGAGCCGAATGAGCCAAAAATGGGTTTTTTCAGGCGGATGATGATCAAGCTTGGATTGGCGTACGCACCCGAGCCTGATGATACCGAAGAAGAAGATGGCATCATCTTACCCGGTAAACGTCCGCAGGTGCTCCATTTTCCGACCGATACGAAAACGCAGATCGCTGTCTCGACCCCATCGAGTCTAAACGCCACGCAGGTCCCTGCCGATTTCCTCAAGAGTGGTCGGGCGGTGCTGGTGAATTTCCATGGTCTCGACAAAAAGGTAGCCGATAACGCAAGATTTTTCCTGTCAGGTGTGACCTATGCAATCGACGGTTCATTGCAGAAGGTGACGGATACGATCTATATATTCACGCCGCACGAGGTCGGGATTCTATGTCCTGATACGAGGGATGATGAAGACGACGAGATAATTGACGATACACCGACCGTTTTTCAGCGACGATTATTCGGGTAAACATAGCTCCTGTTTTATCTGGCCGGCTCAGCCGGCTTTTTCTTAGGATTCCAAACTGGTTACTTAACAAAGGTTAAATAGTATATTAAATTTAATTAGAGCTTGACCTTTGCTGATTTTGTGGTAAAAGTATATTAAGGGTGGGGATAAATTAAATTGGATACAAGACCTTAGAGAGCCGAACGGATTTTTCAGGGATTCTGTTCGGAGGAGACCTCCCATTGCAGGAAGGCTCTTTTTTTATGTCCGCGCAATGATATAATCCCGTTATTATGACCGTAATCCATTCTCTGGAACTGGGTGATCATATCTGGAAGCATGGCGACCCCCTCTTCCTGTTCTGTGGACCCTGTGTGATTGAAAGCGAGGAAATGTGCCTAAGGGTGGCAGACCGGGTCGCTGCCATATGCAGTGCTTTGAATATTACATACGTATTCAAGGCATCGTATGATAAGGCGAACAGATCATCGATCGATTCTTTCAGGGGTCCAGGCATTGAGGACGGCCTGAAAGTTCTCCGGAAAGTAAAAAGCGAAATTGGTGTGCCGGTAATGTCGGACGTACATACGGACGAAGAAGCTGTAATGGCATCCGAGGTTCTTGATGTGATACAGATCCCGGCATTTTTATGCAGGCAGACATCTCTTGTTCATACAGCCGCGAAACATGGAAAAACTGTCAATGTCAAAAAAGGGCAGTTTCTCAGCCCGTGGGATGTCGGGAATATTGTGAAGAAAGTGGAAGAGGGAGCGAAATCGGGCGGCAAAAACGTGAACCTGTCGATCACTGAGCGGGGATCGTCGTTTGGATACCAGAATCTTGTTGTGGACATGAAATCCTTCCCTGTGGTTCGCGAGTTTGGATATCCGGTTGTTTTCGATTGCACCCATTCGGTTCAACTCCCCGGGGGACTCGGCAAGGCGACCGGAGGACAACGAGAGTTCATTGAAGTGCTGGCAAGAGCCGCGATTGGCGCCGGAGTGGACGGATTATTCATGGAGACACATCCGGATGTAAGAGCGGCAAAATCGGATGGTACCAATCAGATCCCGCTGGACAAATTTGAAGGGCTGATTACCAGGCTCAAGAATCTGCACGATTACGTAAGGGAAGGACTTGGGCAAATGGAGTCGATGGAACCGTAACTTATTTCAGGAAGAGAAGTAAAAATGGTTGAAACAGATACTTCAATGGGAACTTATGAGAAAAAGCGGCTTGAATACCGAAAATGGTGGCCTTTGCTCGAAAAAGAGACCTGGATAAATCACGCGTCACATTCGCCTATGTCGATTAAAACGATCGAGGCGATGAAGCGATTCACGGACGGGATGAGTATAGCACCGATGCGTCCATACACTGACTGGTACGAGCAGCAGGACAAGACCCGCACATTAATGGCGCAATTTGTGAACGCTACCGAAGATGAAATATTTTTCAATTTTAATACCTCCCTGAGTTTGTCCATGCTTACCCGGCAGATCGACTGGCAGCCAGGCGATAACATCATCGTTCCCGACCGTACTTTTCCGTCAATCGTAATGCCGGCTAAACTGTTAACACAGTGGGGCGTCGAAGCAAGGCGTGTGGAATGTGTCGATGGTCTGATCTCGGAAGACGCGTTGATTTCGTCCATTGATAAGCGCACAAAAATGATGATAGTCCCGCTGGTCAATTTTCTGACTGGATTAAGGCTGGATGTTGCGAAAATAGCCCGCGAATGCAGGCGTGCCGGGGTTTTTCTCGCGGTCGACGCAATACAGGCTGCAGGACCAGTAAAAATCGATGTCAGGGCACTTGGATGCCATGCACTATGCTTTGGTTCCCCCAAGTGGATGTTCGGACCCATGGGTATCGGAACGTGCTTCATCGAAAGGGAATATATCCGTAAACTGAAAATTCCGCAGGTTGGGATGTACGCTGTCAAGGATCCATGGAATTTCTTCAATTACGACCAGGATTTTGTCGACGTCGCTATGGTGTATGAGTGCGGCTGTCCGGCGATGATGTCGCACTACGGCATCAATCCGACACTGGAGATGTTCCTCGATATAGGTCCCGAAAATATTGAGAATTATATATTGAAAATTACCGGGGATTTCCACGATGAGCTGACGTCGAGAGGAGTTAATGTACTCACTCCACGTGAAGATTCCCGTCGAGGGGCGATAATTTCATTCGACGCCGCGTCGGCGGGATGGGAAAACGCGACAGAATTACTTGCCGCCCTCGATGACAAATCAGTTCGTGTAGCTGAGAGAATGGGAATGATACGAGTCAGCCCGCATTTTTATAATACACCGGAAGAATTGGACAGAGTCCTGGATATAACCTTTAACAGATGAGTAATTTATCCGAAGCCATGTTCCCTTAAAAACTCCTCCGTAATGCCTCCCGATAATTCCGGCTTTATGCCCATTTCCAATCCACGGATGACATACCTGGCAAGGACATCTACTTCAAGGTTGACCCTGGTCCCGGATTTGAATGAAGCGATTGTCGTGTGCTTAAGAGTGTAGGGGACTATCCAGCAGGTGAACGCGTCACTGTAAACATTGACCACCGTAAGTCCGACTCCCGATACGGTTATCGAACCTTTTCGTGCGATGAATTTAAGGAGATCCTCAGGCGGCTGAACAATCAACTCCGCCTGATCGTGGCCGTGGTTAAGGGAAGAGACGACGCCCACTCCGTCGATATGCCCGAGTACAAAATGTCCGCTGATCGGCGTTGTCGGCGTAAGGGATGGTTCAAGGTTAACCACCGTGCCCTGACTTAATTCGCCAAGTGTGGTTAATGACAGAGTTTCCCTTGTCGCATCCGCAGTGAATCCGGATACTGTCAGCGAGGTTACGGTCAGATCACATCCGTCGATAGCGACCGAATCACCAGGATTCAATCCGGGACGGATGCCGGGGCAGGCGAACTCAAGAGTGACGAGATCGCTCTTCCGCTCGACTTTCGATACTTTTCCTGTTTCCTGTACTATCCCGGTAAACATGATTAAATAGATCTCAGTATTTTATTCTGCCGGTTATCCAGACATCGTCCCCGACAAAAAAATTCTGCGTGACATCGATCCTCCACGATTCCGCGATCTTCTCAACTCCTCTTCCGCCAACCGGTGTGGGAGAATGCGCACCCCCGACAATTTTGGGGGAGATTATTACAGCGACCTCGTCGACAAAATTTTTCTCAAGAAACGCGGAGTGAATTTCGCTTCCGCCTTCAATAAATACACTGTTGATGCCCATTCCCACCAGTTTTCCGAGCAGGAATTCTATATCCACACGCCCTTCGGACATCGGACAGTTGAGAAGTTCGGCTTTACCCTCGTCGAATATTTTCATCGACCTCTGATCCTCGAATTCAGATTCCACCGATGCGGCTACAATAGTTTTTCCGGGCTGGTCGAATAGTTTCAATTCATGTGCACAGATTGATGCGAAGGTATCAACTATAACCCGGACCGGATTCCTCGTATCGACCGGGTAAGTTGGGAAAAAATTATCCGGCAGGGGTATCGATGTGTTCACTCGTGAAGTAAGTTTCGGATCGTCCATCAGTACCGTGTTATGCCCGACAAGGATCGCGTCATATATATTTCGCAGATGATGGGTAATGTTGTTGCTTTCCAGCGAGCTGATCCCGAAAGAATCCCCTGAATGTGTAGCTATTTTCCCGTCGGCAGACATCGCCCATTTGGAACAGACGTAAGGACGGCTTTTCTCCTGGACAGTCACGAAAAACCTGTTTTGCTCCCTGATCTCATCATCCAGAACTCCCCCGGTTACTTCAATCCCCGCTTCAGCCAGGATTTCATGTCCTTTACCGTCGACCAGCGGATTGGGGTCGGTCATTCCGTATACGACCTTTTTAACTCCCGACTTTTTTATCGCATCCGCGCAGGGTGGAGTCCGTCCGGCATGGGAACATGGTTCGAGCGTCACGTATATCGACGCTCCCATTGCATCATCGCCGGCTTTTTTTAATGCGACGATCTCGGCGTGATCGACATTTTTGAATTCGTGAAAACCCTCGGCGATTATCCGGTCGTCCCTGACTATGACGCATCCGACAAGCGGGTTGGGGCTGTTTCTCCCCAATGCGTTCCACGCGAGGTCCATCGCCCGTTGCATGTATTTTTCGTCGGTGTTCACGTGTTAGAAATCGCGGAGCTTTCCGCCTGTTCGTTTTGCCACCAGGTCGATAATGCTTTCCATCCACCCATCGACTTCCTCGTCGGTGAGCGTACGTACCGGGTGCCTGAACTTCATTGCTACCGCGACATTTTTCATTCCCGGTTCGAGTGGCTTACCGCGGTATACATCGAAAATCTCAATTTTCCTCAGATGCTCGCCGCCGGCTTCGTGGATCGATTCTTCCATGATCCTGTACGCGACCGACTCATCGAGCACAAAAGCCAGGTCCCGTTCCACAGCGGGGAATGTCGGAGGCGTTGTGAAATATCTTTCCGCCCTGTATTTAAGCCAGGCCGCCTTAATGACGTCCCATGGAATTACCGCCACCAGTACGGGACGTTCAAACGTTTCCCCACCGAGTATTTCTTCGGTGATGATCTCAATTATACCGGATTTTACTCCGCCAATGGCAATTTCAAACAGGAGAGTCCCCTTTGGAGCATCCGGGACAGAAACGAAGGAATATTTTGATATTCCGACCGACTGGAGCAGCGCTTCGATATATCCCTTGATCTTTAAAAAGCCTATTTCACGGGTGCGAAGTTTTTTCTTACCGAATCTTTCGCCCAGGCATCCGATAATCAGCTCGCGACGTTCCCGGAAATCTTCGGAATCCTTCCAGTACACTTTTCCTAATTCAAAAACATCATAAACAGGTGCGCCACGTTTAAGGTTCCTGATAAAGGTATTGACCACCCCTGGTGCCAGGCTCAATCTAAGTACAGAAGCATCCTCC
The DNA here is from genome assembly GCA_036397475.1 of bacterium. Lineage (GTDB taxonomy): Bacteria > JAJVIF01 > JAJVIF01 > JAPKYR01 > JAPKYR01 > DASWIV01. Next base: position 76 of record DASWIV010000275.1, on the reverse strand, counting down.
GAGATAGGATTCTGCAGCACAGCGGGTTCGACATCGGTTAGCAATGGATTGGGACGCCCGTAATCCGCTTCGGTTC
>DASWIV010000274.1:0-6668 GCA_036397475.1 bacterium | reverse complement strand
ACCAGTCTATTGGCGGCATCGATGGCGATTTTACCGATGCCCCCGACGGATACACACGCTGGTTCAACGCTACTGAATTCTCAACAGGGGGAATGCCGCTATTTTCATATGCTCAGGGAAATAAAGCCACCCCTGGATACTCTCCCACCGCGACATTATCACCTTATCATTATTATGCCGATGGGTTGGGAGCGACAGAATCCGCGGCTGAATGGCTCGCTTCAAATCCAGATTCAAACGGGGTCTTTTCGGCTGGAAGTAAAAATATCCGGAGATACGCTGTCAGATTTCCGACCGCTGAAACAAAAGTGAAATTCGGCTACGCCGTCACCGCTAACTGGGAAGGACTCAACGCAGAATTCCATCCATCCAATGCACCTGAGGCTGTCGCGGCTGACGCGACAATTACACCGGACATTTACTTCAACGGACCCGGAGATTTCGGCGGCAGCATCATAAGCGATTTGACCCTGTATTCGTGGGCTGGACAACCCAGCACAATTGTCATCGAATCGCCTGTACTGTCATCCCCTTATGCGTTATCGGGCGCCGAAATGGAACCTGTTGACTCCGGAGAAAATTACGCGACGTGGCACATCGAAATTCCCGCGGATAATGTCACAAACGGTGACGACACAGAATTCTGGGCGATTGCCGAATATCCTGGTTTTAACTACAAAAATGATTTTGGCACAGCAAACCTGGCAGGCGATGATCCTCTGGCGGCATATTTCAGATTCGAGCTCCCGCTGACAGTCAATCCCACAGGCTGTGGTGCCTTCCAGTGGGCGAAACGCGCTGGCGGACAACTGAACGACCGCGGCTATTCAATAACCACCCTCTCCGATGACTCTGTCGCTGTAACAGGAGTATTCAGCCACGTCTTCTGTCCTACCGATTATACGAATATCGACGCGACATTCGGTTCCGGAGAATCGAATGAAACAATTCTTACAGATCCCAAACTTGGCGATATTTTTGTCGCTCGCTATGCATCCGATGGAAATCTCTTGTGGGCGAAACGTGCAGGAGGTGTCGGATTCGATAGCGGCAACGGCATCACAGCCCTGTCCGACAATTCGATAGTCGTCTGCGGAACATTCGGCTCGAACTGCGACGGGGCCCTGCTCGACGCCGTCTTCGGCGAAGATGAAATAAACGAAACCACATTAAGCAGCACGAACTGGAGCGGCACATTTTTTATCGCGAAATACAATCCCGACGGCATTCTCGAATGGGCTAAACAGGCGAAAGGCGAGCCATTTTATAACAACGAATACACACAACGTGGTTCCGAAGTTACAGCCCTTTCCGATGACTCAATAGTCGCGACAGGTGTTTTCGGGAACACCGCTATTTTTGGCGACGGCGAGCCTAACGAGACATCCCTGACATACCACCCGTATTACTGGGACACATTTATCGCCCGATATAATCCGGATGGCACTCTCCAATGGGCGAAACGTGTCGGAGGGACCGAGCTCGAAGAGAGTATGGACATCACCGCGGCACCGAACGATTCATTCGTGATCACCGGGAGGTTCGGCACCCAGGATGTCAAACCCGCGATCTTCGGAGAAGGCGAGCCGAATGAAACAACGCTTTACACTTTCGGGAGGGACGATATTTTCATTGCGTCCTACAATCCCGACGGTACATTGATATGGGCGGACAGTGCGGGTGGTTCGGATGCGGATAAAGGTTACGGTGTCACGTGCCTTTCCGACAACACCATAGTTATAGGCGGAAGCTACGGTAACGGATGCACTGGCGGAGGCTGCGACGCTACTTTCGGTTCTGGCGATCCAAATGAAACGATCCTGGTAAACGAAGGCTGGGACGATATTTTTCTCGCCAGGTATTCAACCGACGGAATTCTCATGTGGGCGAAACGGGCTGCGGGGGTTTCCCAGGAGATAATCACGGATGTGGACACCATCGATGGCGACTTGATAGCTGTCACAGGTGAATTCTGGGCTACCTGCGTATTCGGCGAAGGTGAGCCAAACGAAATCACGATGGAGCCATATCCGGACACAGACCCGAATTTCGATTACAGCGATATTTTTGTCGCTTGGTTCAATCCGGACGGAACCGTGTACTGCGTAAAATCCGCTGGAGGAAAATCATACGATAACGGATATGCCATGTCCGCTTTATCCGATGGATCAATAGTCTCAACCGGGGTGTTCGCCGGCACCTACGCCGCGACATTCGGACAGGGCACCGAAAACGAAATTACCCTCAGCGGCCAGGGAATTGAATTATTCGTTGCAAGGTGGCTAAAATAAAAAAAAAAAATAAAAAAAAAAGCACACACAAACAAGTTTGTGTATGCTACGAATTTCTGAATCAACTTTATCTTATGGCATCTCTACCGGCTGAAAAACACTCACCATATCGGTAGCGCCGTTATCGTGCAGCACCACAATTTTGCCATCGTAATCGCTGCCTTCTATCCTCATCGCCGTTCCCGAAATATCTGTCGAATCTCCGAATGCGCCAAGGTTAGCAGGCACATCATCAGTGACTTCCCACACTTTCACCGACGGCTCGGCGGATGAGAGAATATCGAGAATGAACAACCGGTTTGTATTGTCCCTTGTGATATCTTTCGGGTCGTTGAATTCATTGGTCTCGTCGCTCTGGAACGCGCCACCCTGACCGAAAAATACGTTCGCGTAAGTAAGCTCATTGGTCGCTGTTGTAAGGTCCCATTTTGAGACTCCAAAATCGTTGGCTGTCTCAAGTACCCAGATCGAATCTTCATTCAGATCGTTTTCGATTCCAACAACATACAGGTAATAAATCCTGTCTTCACCATCGAACTGGTTGCCTGTAAACTGGTACTTGTACGATACTCCTGTCGACGGGTATATGGGTGATGGGAACCTGTGCAGCTCGATTACTCGTTCGTTCGGGGGACTGGTGTTGACTCCACCCTTGAGAATACCAAGGTCATTAACAAAACTGCCGTTTGGAGACATCGCAGTCACATCTACAAAATTCTGCATCCATCCAAGCCCACCGAACTGTATGCTTATGTATGCGCCAGCATTATCATACGCCCACGACGCCGTATAAATGCTGTATGTACCTCCGGTCAGCATGTATCCGTTTGTGCCAAGGTCAACGATATACGGGGTGCCCGCAAATGGAGGCGCTCCTGCGAAAATTGCCCCCGATGAATACCCGTTATCAAGGTCATAGCGATACGTCAGTTTATCGGCATAAACGACAAACATATCGCCCGTAACCGGATCAACCGCCAGATCCACGGCATCGACCCCGGTCCGCAGAGGTATATTCCTGGATTGAAAAGCGGTGACATCGATATTCGTCAATGAACAGATCGATTCTCCGAGATTTCCATCCGTAACCTTTACGCTAACGTTATCTGTCGAACTCGCGTCATAATAATGAGTTGGAGTAGCCGCAGGGCCAACATACTCATCGCCGGGTCCGTCAAATATTCCGTCGTCATTGAAATCCCATGAATAAAATAATTCGTCGTACGTATCCGGATCATAAGAACCGGACGCATCGAATGTAACGGCAGCCGGCGCGAAATCAGAATAAGGCATCGGATTGGCAGGATCGACCTGCAGATCGCACACTGGCGGGCTCCCGAATGGAGCGCCGGCTACAGGAAGATCGAATCGGAAAAACGACGCGAGCGGATCCGGCTGCGCGTAATTGATGACTCCGGGATCGTTGAAATATCCTTTGGACGGATACTCAACTATCACCCAGAATTCATTGCCGGTTGGCCACGGGACATTATCGGCGAGGATCGAGATCCCGTACTTGAAGATCCTGCCCTGTTGCGCGATAGGCTTCATTTCGTCAAGGGATAACTCGTACGTGGAATCCAGAACGGTACTGTCGATATAGATTTTATAATCCCGCATGACCTGGTCCGGGTCGACATCTGAATTCCAGTCGAAGATTTCAATTTCAGTTACCAGGTGTCCGCCATTGTTGTCGGCGTCCTGATACCACAGGTTTTCCGTCACAGTTGCCCTGCACGCGAGAGCTTCGGGTGCGTTGGACGGATGTGTCGATTCATTCTTCCAGTTTGCGATTACCGCGTAATTGAACTTGATCCCCTTCAAATCCGGAAAACGGAGATAGTAATTTCGAGTGTTGGTCTTACCCGATGAAAATACTCCATCATCCGAATTTACGGAATTCAGGTATTGCATCAGAAAATCGCTGGTGCCAAGGCTGTCTCCGAAATATTTGTATCCGTTGATCGTCGCGGTTCCCTTGAATCCGATTGTTGAAAATAATCCCGGAAGATATCCATGCAATCCGGCGACCTTGAACTCCGTTGGATTGAACCAGCGGGTGTACCCGTCGGCGTCGCTGAAATGTATCCCCGGAGCGTCGTCCGGATCTTTGGTGATCATCTGATCGATGCCGAGACGGGGATATTTGACCTCGTCATCGTAGCTCAACGTAGCGGACTGGTCTCCTATGAAAATCCCCCTGACATCGTACCCGTTGTACTGCGGAAGTCCGCTGAACGGATGCGTAATACTGACATCAATGTCGACATCGGTGAAATTCTGCCCGGGGACTACTTCCTTTACCGCGAAGCCAAGGGTGGCAGGATTGCTGTTAAGAAATGTTGTCACATTGGCGGTGAACATCCCGCTGCGGTCCTGTGAAACGAATACCTCCTCCGTAAGCGGGTCTATTTCCACATCATAGTAACCCCACAGGTTCGGAGCACTCACTACTGACTTCTGTCCGCTTGTTTCGGTGGTTTCATCTTCCAGACCGGGCTGTAAAGGGGCACTTCCTCCAGAGCAGCTCACGAAAAAAATGCAAATGAATAGGGCCGTGAGCAGTGAGTTGGGCGTAGGACGCATGGTTATTTTACTCCTGAAAAAAAAATTTTGGACCGTACTGTACACGCTGCAGGACTGCCAGCCTGAAAACGCATACAGAATAATCACATCAGCTTGTCATGGTGTCCGATTACTTAGATACCCAGAATTCTCTGAATAATATTGATTGTGCGAGTGCCCGAATATATTTTACCACACTTTATCAATTCCCGGTAATACCACACTGGTATCATTAACGGATTAAGACCTGTACCGACTACCAGTTTCCATCCGACGGGAATCATGACAGGTATGCGTCGGTTTCGCCATTTGATGAACGGTACTCTTTTGCAGGTGTAGGATCAAAATCCGAATCGAGTTCAAAAAAGATTAACCCTCTGCACTTTCACCTTTCCCACGCATAAAGCATGGGTTACAAAGGATGCGGGCTTGCCTGTAACACCCAACCATCTTCCCTGATGGCAATTTATCAGAATCCGAATTCTGACATAAAGAACACACTCAACTTGCTCGGTAATCCATTCCCATGGAGTACAAATAACAGATTCCCATATGTCGAATCCTCATACGCCGTCCCCTCTATCGCAATCGGCGACTCACTGATCGTGCTCGAATCACCCGCCGCGTTATCCGTGAGCGCGGTACCCGGATTTCCCTCCGTAAAAATCTTGATCCGCGCCTGGCCCGACGACAATTCATCCAGTACATAAATCCTGCTTGATGAATCCATCGTCAAATCTATCGCAAGATTCCACGTATCGTCCGCATCGCCCTGAGAGCCTGTCCCGAAATACTGATCATCATAACGGTAATAGAAGAATGAATACTGGTCCCACCGCGACGCGTAATACTCCGGATCGTCCTCTATCACCCAGAACCTCTGACCGTCCCGCGCTTCAGCTCCCGTTACCCATCCGAGATATACCTCGTCGATTCCGGTCGGCGGAGCTGGCTGCGGGCCGTCGTCATAATAATTCTGGGCCCACTGGCTTCCTGTAGGCGTTACGCGGTACATATTGTTCTGGTAATTGCCGCCCGATCCATCCGAAGGTGCCATGACAACCGAGTAGTTCGCATATCCACTGGATCCGGAATAAATGAATACATCCGGAACAACCGCCCCGAATCCCGGCGACGGCGCCATGCCCAGTGGACTTCCCGATGAAGTGAATAATTGTGCAGGCCACGCGTCAGGGAAGCTTCCTCCCTGTGCAGCGGAACAGAAAATGTTTCCATTCGGAGCGACATCGACAAATCCATTACACAATTCACCGGTGGATGTCCACGGCACAACTTCCGCTGTGAAAAGATTCGTCGCGCTCGACTGCAGGTACTGCGTGGATAGCGTGTATTCCCACACCTGCCCATCTTCGTAAATGATCAATAGATTTCCATCATTTGGATCGACACCTAAATCTCTCGCTTCGGCATCTGTCCGAAGTGAGATATTTTTGCTGGATGATACTGTCACATCGATATTTTCATTGCATTCGCTCGACGCCCCCCCGTCATCAGTCACACGAACGCTTACCTGATCCTGGTACGTACTCGAGTAATTCTTGATCGGATTTTCATCCGTACCTGAATCGTATGAGTCTCCGAATATTCCATCGTCATCGAAATCCCATTCATACATCAGTGGGTCGCCATCGGGATCGGTTGAACCTGACGCGTCGAATTCGACAGGTATTAATCCCCAGTCGCTCGCGGGCATGGGGGTCACAACTGCCAGATCGCAATCGGGAGTTTGATTCCCCTGCGTTGGTGATACCGGCAGCTCGACTCTGAAGTACGATGCCAGAACATCGTTCT
>DASWIV010000273.1:0-7199 GCA_036397475.1 bacterium | reverse complement strand
AAGAATTGAAAACGCCGGGGTCGGGAATGACATTTCCCATTTTAGTCCCACGGTACCCGAATCGCGGGTCGGTAATTACAATGTTCTGCCACAGATTTCGGACATGAAGAAATTCCGTATTTTTCTCGCCGAACCAGAGTGCCTTCAATCCGTACTTGCGTCTTGGTTCGAAATAGGTTTTCGCCAGGTTCAGGGGATTTACGGGATAAGCAGGAAGATATCCCTCATTAAGGAGCGGATCGGGAGACGGGCGTCCGTTTATTTCCCAGCTTAACGGATCTCCGCCCCAAAGATATTCAGGATAAAATCCGTGAGTATGCTGATATGCAAGGATCGCGTCATTTATTTCAAGGAGGTTATCTTCCGCAGCCTTGTTCAGCTGCTCCGCGGTAACCGGACGAATTCCAATTACTATCGGTGAGTAAATGAAGAGAACACTAAGCGCTATCGCGGATGCGTAGTTTGACAGAACGTGGAGCGTAAATACTTTCTGCGCTCCCCATCGCCTGAAAAGAAAGATGAAGACCGGCGCTTTTACAATAAGGAAGAGGAAGAATGAATCCCGCAATGCCCAGTTACGGATATCGGGCCACCACCCAAAAAACCATCCGGTCATGCTTACAAGGATCAGCAGGACAACCCCTGCAAGGTTGGTTGCCAGGATACGCGACACAAGGTTAGGTACCGGATTGCCGGCGATCCATCGAACCGTTATGGATTCGATCAGGACCAGGTAAGCGAACGGGACGATTATCGGTAAAATTTCCATAGTTCAAGATTGCCAGTTATTCAGACAATCATCACGGATGACAGGCTCATTCTACATAAATATCCATGCAGATAGAAGTGTTTGAATTTGCATTGATGAATAACAGCACTCAACCTGATGATCAAATTTAAAATTGGTGATATAATCTGTCCATTCAATTATAAAATAATTTATGAGAAGGAGAATATGATGCCCATTAATTTCAAGCCTGATGGATGGCAGTCAGTAATCCCATATTTAATTGTCGATGATGTCGTAAAGGAAATCGATTGGATAATTAATACCTTTGGAGGTACTGAAATTGACCGAAGTACCTTACCCGATGGGACCATTAATCACGGGGAAGTAAGAATTGGTGACTGTGTAGTTATGATGGGTAAATCCAGCGAAAGGCACCAGGGCTATAAGCAGATGCTGTATGTCTATGTTGAAAACTGTGATTCAGTTTATAAAAAAGCGCTTGACACAGGTTCTGAATCTGTCTCTGAACCTCGGGACGAATTCTATGGAGACAGGAGCGCCGGAGTTAAAGACCCGCACGGGAATGAGTGGTGGATAGGGACACATGTCGAGGATGTTTCCCCTGAAGAAATCCAAAGGCGTATGGCGGAATTGAAAAAGTAATAAATGGATTCACCACTGGACAGTGGCAATTTTTTACACTTCAACCCCGAATGATAACTCGTAGCCGTTTACATCCTTTATTCGGAATTCCCTGAGTCCATATTTGGAAGTTTCCAGTTCCTTAACTACTTCAGCCTTGCCTTTAACCTTCTCCCACATTGCATCTACATCGTCGGGCGTAAAATATAGTACCCCTGTCAGTGCAGGCTGCGTATCCCCGAAATAATCGGGGCCGCCGTAGAATTCGATCGTGATATCCCCCGACGCAAACCTGGCGAAGGTGTATTTTCCGTCCTCTTCGAATTTATCCTTAAGCTTGAATCCAAGGACCGAGGTGTACCATTCGATGGTTTCCTCGAGATTTCGCGGTTTCAGCTCGACAGCCAGTTTCTTCATTTCCATTTTATATAAACCTCGCATTCATAAAATTTCTGCCTGAAAAATATCATTTTTCAGGCAGAAAAAAACGTACCCGAGGGAATGTCCGGGTACGCGTGTGTTGTGGGCTATCTGGTGGAGCTGAGGGGAATCGAACCCCTGACCTCTTGAATGCCATTCAAGCGCTCTCCCAACTGAGCTACAGCCCCATATCGGTCGGGCGGTTAAATATACTTTCGGTTTACCTGAAAATCAACTTCCGGAATTTTCAAGCTCAATCGCCCTGACATGTAATATCCGGTTCTCCTTGGCGATATGGACTTTAAGATCCTCATGCATCACATGAAGCGCAGAATATATCTCCGCAATTGCTTCGTCACCGGATGAATATCCGCCTGTCTCTCCCTTAAACCAGTCAAATATTTCCAGCACATCGTCGTGCTCGAGTTCCATCTGCTCAATATACGATGCGACACTTGTACACGACGAACATACAACCTGCTCGCCCCTGTTCGCCTGGTTTTCCATCTCGGCAATAAGCGGAAACAGCACATCTTCCTCCTTGAACGTATGCTGTTTCATATCCTGGGCGACCGACCTGTATTTATCAAACAGGCCATCAGGAAGATCGCCGTCCAGATTTTCGAATAATCCCTTTATTCTCGGGATTTCTTTTTTCATGTACGCATGATGCACGCCCACAATGTGTTTGATCAACTCGTTGAGAGAGACTTCCCTCCATGGCGCGAGTTCTTTTTCCGGATCTACGGTAATTTCTGACATTATCCATCCCTTCAATTTATTAACCGTGACTAATTATACACCTGTAACCAGAATTTAAAAATTTACACTCGTTCATTCGCTATAATGATCCCAATGTCGGACATCGATAATATCATCCGTTACCACGAACGTACAAAGCATCACTTTTACCGCTACGCCAACTCCCTTGGTTATCTCGACTGGGAAACCCAGCCCTATCCGTTCAGAGAGTGGATCGATTCTCCGAAAATAAACCTCCTCGGATATCAGAAGGATCCGGGGCTGACATATGAAAAATTGTACAGCAACGATAACGATCCCCATCCGGTGAACATCGGATCGATATCAACCCTGTTTTTCTATTCAATGGCGATATCGGCATGGAAATCTACCGGGTCGGCATCGTGGGCTCTGCGGGTAAATCCATCGAGCGGAAATCTTCATCCTACAGAATCTTATCTCCTGATAAATGCCACCGGAGAAATCTGCGACACACCATCGGTATTCCATTACGCTTCTGACACGCATTCTCTTGAACTGAGACGCCGATTTTCAAAAAATGCCTGGCAGGAATTAATTTCCAATTCCCCCGACGGAACTTTCTTCATTCTCCTTACTTCAATCCCATGGCGCGAATCGTGGAAATACGGCGAGCGGGCGTTCCGCTATTGCCAACACGACTGCGGACATGCAATCGGTGCGATACGTCTTGCCTGCTCAATGCTCGGCTGGTCGGCGCATTTGATAATGGGTGTCACAGATGAGTCGATCGATAAAATTCTGGGAATTGACGACAAATCGATTTTCGCAGCAGGCGAAACTGAACACGCCGACTGCCTCCTGCGCATTGTCCCGGAAAATTACCTGCAACCCGGGAAATTTGAAATTTCATCCGGCCCCCTCCCGGAAATAATAAACGGAGAACTCTTCGGAAAACCGAATCGGCTCAGCCACGACCATCATGAGTGGCAGGTGGTTGAAACTGCCGTCCAATCTTCACTGAGAACACAATCGGGCATTCAATTCGAGGGACTGGATGCCGGCATCCCACCTGCAGCGATCGACAATTCAGGCTCCCCCGTTTCCGCAGCACAGATTATCCGGCAGAGGCGCAGCGCTGTTATGATGGACGGCGCCACAGGGATTGATTCATCCCGGTTTTACAAGATCCTGGTGAAGTTATTGCCACAGGAGACAGGAGTGCCATGGGATACTATTCCATGGACACCAAAAATTCACCTCGGCATGTTCCTTCATAAGGTTCACGGCTTATCCCCCGGTATTTACGCACTTATCAGACATCCGGCGTCGATGGAACCTGTAAAACAAAAAATGAGCCCAGACTTCCTCTGGCAAAAGCCTGACAATTGTCCACTGAATATCCCGCTTTATTTTCTCGAAGAGAAAAATGTGCAGGGAATAGCATCGAGTGTTTCATGCCAACAGGAAATAGCCGGGCAGGGTGCATTCTCGCTTGGCATGCTCGCTGAATTTTCCGGACCGCTCAATACTTACGGGGCGCATTTTTACAGGTGCCTGCACTGGGAAGCCGGACTCATCGGACAGGTGCTGTACTTGGAGGCGGAGGCGGCCGGACTCCGTGGAACAGGTATCGGCTGTTTTTTCGACGATCCTGTCCACGATGTGTTTGGCATTACTGGCAACTCGCTTCAAACCCTTTATCACTTCACTGTTGGTGGGCCTCTCGACGATGGCAGGCTCACTACCCTTCCAGCTTACGAGGAGAGCTAAATTCGGCAGAATTCGTTATCCCGGGTAAAATTCATTGACATTTTCCCGAATTGGATAAAGAATTTACCCGGGACAAATGAGGATTCTTGTTAATACAACAATAATGATAGCACTATTGTGCTTTCTCACCGGGTGTGGAAAAACCCCGGTTATCACTCCGTCAAAGAATTTTGGGTTCAAACACATGGTCGTGATAGCGATCGACACACTTGCAGCCCAGAATTTGCACTTCATGGGCTATGACCGGGAAACCGCTCCATTTATTGATGAGCTGGCGTCTCAATCGATTGTCATGAACAAGGCGTACACCCCAAAGGCTTTGACGCTTCCATCTTTTACCTCGTTCTTCACCGCTATGCACCCGATATCGCATAACGTGATGGACAACGGAGTTGAAATTCCGGACCAGATTCCAAGCCTGGTAATGAGGTTCCAGCAATCGGGATTTTATACCGCCGGATTCCCGGCGGCTCACATGATTTCGACGCACTGGGGATGCGATCGTGGATTTGATTTCTACAACGATGTGGATGGGCACGACGCCGACAGCCTACTGATCGATGCCGACGAAGTCCAGAGGCGTGTAGAAGAGTTTTTCGGCAACCAGGAAGACGATTTCGACCTTTCAGATCCTGACACGCGATTGTTCCTGTTCGTCCATTTCTTCGATACCCACACCGATTACAATCCCGATCCACAATATCTTCAAATGTTCGCGGACCCAGACTATGATGGCCCTGTCGATGGAACCGTCGGCTTATTCGGGCAGTACAATAAAAGCGAAATTGAATTCGACGATGCCGACTACCAGCATGCGAGGGACCTTTATGACGCCGATATCAGGACCACCGACGATTATGTAAAACGCCTCTATGATTATCTCGACTCACTTGGGATCCTGCAGGACACCCTGATCGTTTTTACTGCGGACCACGGTGAAAATCTGGGTGAACACGGCTACATCACACATGGGCATCCTTATGAATCAGGACTTCACGTCCCCCTGTTTTTCCGGTTTCCCGACGATAGCGTCAAGCCAGAAAGAATCGAACAGCTGGTTGAAATTACAGATCTGGTTCCAACACTTATGGAATTTGCCGGCATCGAGCAACACGTTCCAACCGACGGCCACTCTTTCGCATCATTGATCGACAGCGGTCAGTTCGACAGCAGCTACGAACGCGAATATTCGCTCGCCGCAGGCGCTGTTAACAGAGATGAAAAGAGAGATTTCAGCATCACGGACGGTGAGTACCGCTATTTCGCGAGAATAGGACGGTCGAATAAACCATTCGTTTACGACATAACCAAAGATCCAAAAGAACAGGTCGATATCTCCGATGACAATCCGGAACTCGTGAGCAAGTATGCAATGGAGATGAGAATTCAGACCGAATGGGCGCGTCCCGCGGAAGAGCCTCAATACGATGCGGAAACGGAAGAAATGCTAAGGAGTTTAGGCTATCTTCATTAAGTGCTACTATTAACTCCATGCGTTTTGCCAGATTGGTCATACTCTCTCTAACTCTCCTTTTTCTATTGGCTGGATGTAAAAGCAGGGAACCTGAAGCGGTTAAAGACCCTCTTGAGCCCTACCGTGAAAATGCACAAAATGTAATTCTCATCGCGGTTGATACATTAGCCGCTCGAAACCTACATTTCATGGGCTATGAAAGGGAAACTTCCCCATTCATGGATGAACTTTGCGATAGCAGCGTAGTATTCGACAGGGCGTATGCCACCAAGGCATTAACGCTTCCTTCATTTACAAGCATATTTTCCGGACTGCATCCGGTTTCACATGGTGTGGACGAAAATGGCATCGTGATTCCGGATGAGCTTCACCGGCTTACAGAAGATTTCCAGGCGGCAGGTTTTTATACGGCGGGATTCATCGGGGCAAATATCATCGGCACCAGTTACGGAATGCATAAGGGATTCGATACCTACGCCGATGTCGTTAGCCACCACATTCCGGCAAGCAAGGTAATCGAGAAGGTTGGACAGTTCCTGAGCGGTAGCTCCACCACTCCCGACAATCCGGCAGGCTGGAAACCCGATTCACAGCCACTTTTCATGTTTGTTCATTTTTTCGATACCCATACAGACTACAATCCACTCCAGAAATATCTCAACCAGTGGGCGGATTTCGATTACGATGGGCCTGTTACCGGACAGATAAATGTATTCAGCGATTATAATCACAATCTTATAGAATTAGATGAAGATGATCTGCAGCGTACAAGGGATTTATATGACGCTGAGATCAGGTCGTTCGACGATCATATGAGGGAATTGTTCAGCCTGCTGGAATCATCCGGGCTGATGGATAACTCACTGGTAATTGTAACTGCGGATCACGGTGAGAACCTTGGTGAACACCATTACATCACTCACGGACATCCGTACGAAGCCGGCCTTCACATTCCGCTCATGTTTCACTTTCCGGGCGATGTCGGAGCCGGAACTCACATTACCGGAATGGTGGAAAATATCGACGTACTGCCTACCGCTATGTCCCTGGTTGGGATTCATGCTCCCGAATATCTTGACGGGATCGACCTGATGCCCGCGATCATCTCCCCGCAGGATTTCACCACAATAAAGCCGGTGTTATTTGCCTTCGGAGGAATAAATTCAAGGCAGGAAAAAACATACGGGCTGTTTAATGGCCGGTATCGTATCGTGAAAAATATCCGGTGGTCAGATGAGCCGGTGTTGTGGGATATTTCAGTCGACCCGAATGAAGAGGCGGATATAGCGGACCAGGAACCTGAGGTAGTGGAAGCCATGCTGGAGGTCATCGATATGATGGCTGCCGGGGATAAGCCATACGAGCCGATAGAGTACGATCCCGAGACCAGGGAAATGCTTGAAAGTCTCGGTTATATAAACTGACCCGGTCTTTTCATTA
>DASWIV010000272.1:0-16464 GCA_036397475.1 bacterium | reverse complement strand
GATTGGAGACTGATATCGTGTCCGGGTGATCGACCAGGTTATCGGGATCGGCTGCGTCAAACAATCCAATCGACGATCCTGGCTGATTATCCGATCCGAAATAGTAAATGTAAGTGCCGTAAACCGCCGGTTCCACATCGTTTGCGACATCGAAGTGATTTCTGTATCGGTATTTACCGACAGTATCTATAATCCAGGTGCGGTTATGATTGAATGCATAGGCTACGTCACTTGAATCCGGAAAGTACAACCAGTCGGGAGCGAAGTAATACTGGGGAGGTGTGATATCGGTTGCCGTGAAACCGAAATAAATCTCGTTAACGGTAAATGTAACCTGAAAAGAAAAAGCATCTGCTCCAATGTCGGATGATACAACCAGGTAATAAATCCCCGACTCAGGCATATTTTCTCCCACTGACAGGGTCGCTTCTCCACCTGTGACAGTGCTGTCTAGAATCAGATTCTGGGATTCATCGTACAAGGACAGTTTTGTCCCATCCGCATTGCAGACGAGTTTCGCGGTCCCATTGGCGTAAGTGTCCTCCGCGAGCTCATAAAGGAAATAATCCGCGATATCGACAGGTCCACACAGGTCGCCGTTGATGGCTGCATCAAAATCCGTTATTTCTGCGGTTAAAAAATCATTGTTACCGTCATCGGCACATGTGAGCTCCGGGATTGTGACCGTTATGACATTCCATGCTGAAATGTGCGACATTGGCGCCGGATAACCGAGTTTCTGGTCGTAATCAAGGGCGATATTATCTCCAACCCTTACCGCAATAAGCGCGTCGCCAGTTGATTTTGGAACAGCTGTTCCTGTCAGGTCCGCTGCATACCTTGAGTATTCGGTTTCATCGAACCAATACTCAGCATTTATTCCACCATCCCACAGGTCGGGAGAGAACAATCTCACAATCTCTACCTGGTCTGACACAACACCGGTAAGCTGCCCCTGCCAGTCATAGACATCGATATACAGTTCCAGCGATCCTCCGCCGGCGGTGACTTCACTGTCATAATAAAGTGTATTCAGAGGCTGGGTAACAGTTAACGCGAAAGCTTCCGGCTGATTCGCGGTGATAGGAAAGTCGCCGGGAATATCTACCGGCGGATTTACAAGCGGCATTGACCATGCCGCATCGACAGCGTAGCCGAAAACAACTTTCGGACCGGGATCTGTTTCAAATCGAATTTTATATCTTCGCGTATTTTCAATGCCTGCCGAAAAAACCGCACGACTGTCAGCCTGATTCAGACCTTTCAATATCAATGGGAAGAAACTATCGGTGGAAGAAAGAGCATCAGCGAAGATCTTGTAAGGATTGATTGTTGCCGTCAGGGATGCTGTCGGTGAAAATGACAGGTTTCCTTTCATATACCCGAAAATTCCCGGTTCGATAAATTCGGATGGATTCCACCATCTGGTATAGCCGTCGGCATTTTCCAGCCGGGTCTCATCGACATCCGCGAATACAAGCGGTCCGATCTGAAGTGATCCGGACGTCAGCAGGATTCCACGGGTGTCAAAACCTGTAAATTTTTTGTTGTCGAATGGGTGAGTGAGGGTAACATCGAAAACAAACAATCCGTTTTGCGGATCAGCCTGATCGGGTACGCCTTTCGCGCTTACACCCATTGTTCCATTAAGAACCGGTACGACATTAAGATGAAAATCGACTGACCGTAGCGGGATCACTTCCATTTCGCCTGTTTCCGTGTCGATTGAAAAAAGGCTGTATCCCATGAAATGATGGTTCGGATTTTCAGACACGAATTTATTGTCAGTAATTGCGGAATTCTGAATATCGGGTTCAACCGGATTTCCAGAGCAGCCTGCAAGCAGGATCAGCCCCGGCATGAACACTGAAAATATTATTGGATAAAATTTTTCCCGGGTAAGCATTTTATTACGTCCGTTTTCAATTTTTTAAGGTTCAAGATCCCAGATTCGAATTCCGCCGAAGTAATGGAATTCAACCAGGAGTCCGTTGCAATACAATATATCGCGGTTGTAGATGGTCAGTGATTCATCGTAGAGTGGACCGAGATATGCAGGACTATTCAGCATGGGCTGAGCCGTGTAATGGACAGGTGCAGGATCGTCATCATCGTTGAAGAACGAATGAATTCCTCCTAACTGAAGATCTAATGTTTTCAACGAACCGTCGGTTGGAATCGACGCTAACTCGCTGAATTCATCATCGCCCACAATCTCATAGATCCCGTAATGATCAGATCTCAAAGCGTATAAGATATTGTCGACTAGGTCAATTTCCCGGTAACTTATTTCGGGATCGTGAATTCCCCATACAAGTGGATGGTTGGGGTCAGCCAAAGAAAAATAGATGAAGACACCGCCTGTAAGAATTACCATGTAATCATCGTTAACCGCGAGTCTATCAAGCCCGCTGTCGGTGACGGTGGTAGTTTGAAATACCAGTTTGCCATCCGGATCTATGCTGTAAACAAGGACATCGCCAATTCCATTTGAAACATATACGTTTGTGTCATTAATGCCAATGCGCTGCGCATCGTTGTTTAAATCGTCAGTTTGTACGATATTCGCCGGATCGGAAATATCGTAAAGTATTGTGTGGTGCTGGGGGGTGACTAACGCGAGATAATTCGTGCCGTTAATAACCATATAAAGAACCTCGAATGGTTCCCCGGTAATCTGGCTGATCTCCATTTCAGATGGATTAGAAACGTTTGTTACTACTTTCAAAAAGTCTGTAAAATCCATCTCATCATGAAGGTAAAGCGTGTCTGTAACCTGGTTATAGGCTTCATGACGATTCCTGACCAGCCCGTAACGGGAAACATCCAGTGTCGGGAAATTCGGATTAGCTGTACTGTAACGATGCAGCGCTCCACCGGTCTCGACAATGTACAAGCCTTCATCATCCAGGAGTACATCGAGGCAGTCCTGGCCAAGCGGCGTGTTGAAAATATCAATATCTCCGGGATTATCGGGATTTTCCGTATTCATCAGATTGAATTCGGAGTCTTTCCCTACGGCGACCGCGCGCCCTTTGAAAGCTGAAAGCCGGGTTGCAACAACCGCAATGAACTCTTCTCCATTCAAGACAACAGATCCAGGTTCCTTGGTTAATGTACTGAAAACAGTATCAGTCGGAAAATCCATCTCGCTGCGTATCCAGTGAATGAGGTTATCTTCAACCGCGATATGCTTGGAAGTAATTTCACCATCGATCATGTATTCGCCGTCATATGTCACCTCGAACGGGTCATGAATTTCATAACTCTTGACTCCCTGCCGCCACTGGACCAGTAAAAATAACCTGTTATCAAACGGGACCATGTATGTCATATATGTGGGTTCCTCAACTTCGAAGAACGAACCAACCGGCAGGAAATTGTCGGGATCCTCTGTATAATCGTAAAGGTAAATATCAGGATCGGGATCAGACCACGTTCGCGCCAGCACAAGGTATTTATCAGTCGCTGTCATGCAAACGACATCCCACGGTAAATCGATAGCCTGAGATGTGAACATTGGATTGTCAGGATCGGACACATCGATTGTGCGTATTTCGGCTGAATCATTATAAAATCGTTTTTGATTTATAAAGATGTATGGGTAAGCGAACGCTGGTTCGTTGTCGCTTCTCGCGTCTATAAATGACCTGACAGATAAATCGGCATCATCGTTCAGGATCCAGATTCTTTCATCTCCGTAGGCATAAATTATCCCATTGTGTTTATCAATCCACCGTGGAGCGAAATACAGGTCGGGAGGAGTGACATCGACAGGATTCAGCGCCATCTCGTTAATCGCCACATCAAAGTGTAAGGTGTACGGAATCAGTTTTCCTTCTGTTGAAGCGCTTACCTCAAGGTAGTAAGTGCCAGGTTCTTTAATGTTTTCTTCAGCGCTAATTGATGCCAGTTCATTGTCTACCGTCGTTTCGAACAATAAATTCTGATTTCCGTCGTATAATCTGAATTCGCATGTCGGATCCGCACAGTTGAGATTGAACTCTCCAGTCAGGTATGTCAGCGGCTGGACTTCGAATTCAAAATAATCCGAAAGGTCTCCCGGTGGACATAAATCTCTGTCAACCTGGTTCTCAAGAACGACAAGTTCCGCAGTATCGAAATCGAAATTGTCATCAGGTCCGCAGAAAAATTCCGGTACCGTTACGGTTAATACGCTCCACGCTGATATATGGCTCTGTGGTGCGGGTGGTCCGAACCCCTGGTCATAATCAATTGCTCCAGCCGATCCGACCCGCACCGCTATAAGCGCGTCGCCGATTCCACCAGGCTGGGCGATTCCCGTCAGGTCCGCATGATATGTAGCATACTTTGGATTATCAGACAGGTATTCCGCGTCGATGCCACCTGTCCATAAGTCCGGAGAGAAAATCCTTACGGTTTCGACTTCCTCCGGGATTGTACCCGTTATCTGCCCCTGCCAGTCGTAAATATCCACCATCAGTTCCAGCGAACCTCCGCCGGCGGTTATGGAACTGTCGTAGTAAAGTGTATTAAGCGGCATCGTGGTAGTAATGACATACGCTTCCGGCTGATTCGCGGTAATGGGGAAATCGTCCGGGACTTCAATAACCGGGTCGACCATAGGCGGACGCCAGGATGCATCTACTGCGTATCCGAAAATTACTTTCGGTCCGGGATCCATTTCAAACCTGATATTGTAACGGCGCGTGTTGCTTGCGCCCGCTGAAAATACGCATCGTCCGGTGTCAGAATCCAACGGCGTATTAATCAGGGTTGTAATATCGGATTCTGCGGTAAGCGCGTCGCCGAAATACTTGAATGGATTAACCATAGCGGTTAAAGCCGAAGAGGGTGAAAATGACAGGTTTCCTTTCATATACCCGAAAATTCCCGGTTCGGTAAATTCTGCAGGATTCCACCAGCGCGTGTATCCATCGGCATTTTCCAGCCGGGTCTCATCGACATCCGCGAATACAAGCGGTCCGATCTGAAGTGATCCGGACGTCAGCAGGATTCCACGGGTGTCGAATCCTGTAAATTTTTTGTTGTCGAATGGGTGAGTGAGGGTAACATCGAAGACAAAAAGACCGTTCGATGGATCTGACTTGCCGGGAACTCCCGCGGCACTCACGCCCATGCTTCCATTAAGTACCGGGACCACATTCAGATGGAGGTCGGCTGAACGCAGAGGCATGACCTCAATGTCGCCGGTTTCGGTATCGATGGTAAACAGGCTGTAGCCCATGAACCCATGATTCGGGACAACTACAGACGATGTATGAGTTATCTCAATCTGATTTTCAATATCCGGTGCAGCCGGATTTCCCGAGCAACCGAATGCTATGAACATAATAGTCAATGCGAACGCAGAGAGGATGAACGCGATTTTTACAGTCATTATTATTTAACCTCAGTTAAGAAATTCTAATTATAAGAGATTAGTCGCAAGATATAAACAGTAAGGTCTTAAACAAGCACTTAAATTTCCTGGTATGGATAATTCAATCCGTCAATACAAATCCCAGATTCTGAGCCCGGATACATCGGTTGCCTCGTAGAGGTATCCATTTATTATGAACAGGTCCTCTATTCGCTCGAAATCATCGCCACTGTAAAATCCACCCAGGACAATTGGAGAGTCCGGAGGGTAAACTTCGATCGCCTGGGTCGGTGCAGGTGGAATGAAGTGATATCCCATGTAAGCAATAGAATTTTCCACTGAAATTTTATTGCCTACACCCGATGGCGGCACCAAGGTGCTGGAGAGGCTGGCAGGAGCGGTGGGATCGGTTATATCATAAATATCGAGGCCCTGGTCGGTAGCTATATACATGTAATCACCCTGAATCCACGTATCGGTTACCGCTGATGAAGCTGCGAAGGTATTGAAATAGGCGGGAAGGTTCGGATTGGTGATATCGTAGATCCACACATCAGGACCACTGTAGACATACATCGTGTCTCCAACGAATTCAAATCCCGCAGGATTGGCAGCTGTTACGATTTCGGTCTGGTAAGCAGCCATGGGTCCAGCCTGAATTTCGTAAACGTAGAATGTGGAGACATCGGTACCGAGATAAATGTTCGTACCATACATTCCCACATATTTAACATTATTTGCCGTCAGGTACTGATCCACATTCTGTATATAGTACGGATTTGAGATGTCGTAAAAATTCCACAAACTGATCTGGTAGGCAATAGCCATATATCCGTTATAGATATCGAAATCATCAGGACCTCCAGTCCCGGTGGCATAACCGAAAGTGATGTTGTAGGGATCTCCCGGATTCACTATGGATTTTATGCCTTCATAAGAATCGCCCGATTCAAGAAAGTACATAACGTCAGTCGATTCATCGTATTCGATCTTTTTCGGCACTGCGAGACGGACGATCCAGTTATCAGTATTGAGTAAAAGCGGATCAGAGATGTCGACATGCTCATACCCTGCTTCAGACATTGTGTATATAAAGTCTTCGCCACTAAGCCAAAGATCTTCCATCCGTGCGTTATAGAGCGCGGTATATGTTGCATCCAATACCGGACTGGCGGGAGTGCCGACATCGAAAATATTGTAATTGTGCGGTTCCATCGAAATGACCATGTTATCGCCTGAAGCGGCAATAGCCATGGCAGCAGCAGCCACGGTGTAATCGCCGATATAAGTTATTCCTGCCCCGGCATTTTTCTGGTAAATCTCAACTTTGCCGAGACCTGCCTCATCGTACAGAAAGTAAATCAGGTCGCCATCGACCGCCATGTCCTTTGTCGTGTCGACAAGGACCGGGTTAAAGGTTGAATCAAGCGTTGCACTTGTGGGATCGGTAATATTATAAATCTCGCATTCAAGGGTACGCCTGCCGATGAGCCATGAATCCGCGCCTATTTCTACAAATTCCATATGCCTGTAAAAACCGGGAGTTATGAATTCATCGATATATGTCGGTGCGGAAGGATTAAATGAAATGTCATAGATCTTCACCACGTCATCTACCGAGTTGTTTGTGGAGAGAAATAACATATCGTTGAAAATGTTAACGCAGAATGTCTGGTTATCTTCCGTAATGACGTTATCGTACAGGATCGGATTCCCCGGATCGGTCATGTCATAGCCGTCAATATCATAGTGGCCATCGATGTTTTCCTTGATGTTGTAAAGCCATGGGAACGCCACTGTCGGCCGTTCGTTGGATTTGATCTCATGCTGTCCAAGCAGGACGGGTGGAAATATACTGTTATCATAAATCCATATCCTGTAGTTACTGTAGAGAAATACATAATCACCCTGTACATCAATCCAATCCGGGTTTAAAACAAGACCATCGGGCGTCACATTTGTTGGACTTACAGGCGTGACATCAATAAGCTCGCCATTTGTCTCAAGATAATAGATGCATGCCTGGTCCGGCGACGCTGTCTCGATCTTTAGATAAAAATTGTCCGTGGTATCGATCAAGTCACCGTAATTAAGCGTGGCTTTTCCAAGAGTTACATTTTCTTCGGCAATGAGATTGAAGCCACCATCATACAAACCGATTTTTGAGTTATCGGCGTCGCAATGGAAAGTCACGTCTCCTTCGATCACGAATCCTGTTGGCACATCCAATTCGTAAAAATCGGATGGGTCGGCAGATCCGCATAGCTGGCCTGTCAGCGGCACATCAACGTCTATCAATTCAGCCTCAAGGAAATCGTTATTAGAATCCGCCGTGCAGTCAGGATCGACTATGTCCACCCAGATGGCGTTCCACGCTGAAATGTTACTGTCCGGAGCTGCGGCAAAACCCTGCTGATAGTTTGGTCCACCTGTTGATCCTGCCCGGACAACTATCAGCCTCTCACCTGTGGTTGTAGGGGTGAAGATATCCACTGAGTCAAGGCTTGCAGTATAAACAGCCTTAGTCGCGGTTTCTTCAGAGAAGTCCATATCCAGGCCAGAGAATAAGGCCTGGCTGAACAATCTGACCACATCAATTTCATTGGTAATATCGCCCGCCATCTGCCCCTGCCAGTCATGGACATTCGCCTGCAGCCTTAAAACGCCTCCTGTCAAACCGGATTCCGAGTCGTAAAACAATGTATTTACTTTGGCAGCCAGTGGAAGGTTGTATGCTTCCGGCTGGTTTGCTTCTATCGGGAAATCGTCCGGAACTTCGCCAGGAGGATTGATTGTTGGAGGAACCCATGATGCGTCGACGGCATAGCCGAATTTTATAACCGGACCCGGATTCAAGGGGAACTGGATTTCGTAGCGTCTGCTGTTCGATGCTCCCGCTGAAAATATTCCCCGGCCCTGATTGTCATCAAGAGCCAAATTCTGAACCGGGGACATTGTACTTGTCGGAGCAAGAACGTCGGCGAAATATTTGTACGGATTTATGGTTGCACTGAGATTGAAATCCAATTCAGTTGCGAAATTCCCCTTGGTATAGCCAAACATGCCCGGATCGGTGAATTCAGTAGCGTTCCACCATCGGGTGAATCCGTCGGGGTTATTAAGCCTGACATCACCTTGCGCAGCAAACCATAATGGTCCTATCGGAATCCCTGAACCTGTCATTAATATGCCTTTAACGTCGAAACCTGAGAATTTGGGACTGGCAAGGGGATGCGTGAGAGTGACATCAAGCACAAAAAGCCCGTTCGGGAAGTCACTTTCGGCGGGTATCAATGTGACGCCTACACCCATCGTGTTATTAAGAATCCCGGTAACATTCAAATGCGTATCTACAGACCGCAGCGGTATTACATCTGCCTGTCCGGTTTCGATGTTTACATCTATGATACTGTAGCCCATGAATTGGCGGGAATACGCGTTGTTGGCTATCGCATTCTGGCTTATTTGATCATCCGGATTGATATCCGTAACGACTGGGCTGCCAGAATTGCCGCACCCTGTAAGGATGGCCAAAATGATCACCGCTGCCGCAATGGTTAGTGGTAAATTTGTAGTTTTCATAATCAGACTCCTGCTTTGGTTCTCCTCAATTTAATTCCCAGATTCTGAACAGCCACGGGTCTTCGTGGAGTTCATACAGATTATTACCGGCAACAACCAGGTCTTTTACCTGTGTCGCATATTGGGCGTCATACAGATCACCCAGATTCGATGGTGCATCCGGAGGATACAGAAAAATGGTTTGCGTTACGTTATCCATCGGGTCACCAAGGAAAGCGAATGCGTTGTATAACGCAAGTTTGAAATTTGACGGCGCTCCGTCTGCGGAAACATTTCCTGCGATATCCGGCGCAAGAGGATCGGAAATATCAATAACATCCAATCCAACTAAGTGAGATACGTATAGAAAGTCTCCCTTAACTTCCATATCGGTGATATTGTTAGTTGTGATAACGGTGCTTTGATACGAAGGAATAACCGGATCCTGATTATCGTATACCCAGATACTCGACCCACTGGCTACATATAATCCCTGTTTATCGTTTGATATTGCAAAAGATACAGGGATTGATGTCGTCACAATATTGTTCGACAGATTCGCATCAGGGCCATCAATTATCTCATAAATATTGAATGAATTATCGCCTCGTCCAACATATATATAGTCATCGGTAACTTTGAGCCCATATATATCAGTTGCCTGCGGGAAAACGTTCACTGCAACTACCGGGAGAGTACCGGACGTGTCGAATATAATCAATTGGCCCTGATCATCTGCTGCGGCCAGCAATCCGTTCCGTGCACCGATGAATCCCAATGGATTCGGAACCGGAACAATTCCTGTCAAAAATGCATTTGCTGGATCGCCTGCCATTTCTATCGACTTAATCCCGACAAAAGATTGGCCTGTTTCCATAAAGAACATTCTATCAGTTGATTCATCGTACGCAGCCTTGTCAGCTTCCGAGATACCTGCTGCCGCCCCGAGATATTCCAGGTTCCCAGGGTCGCCAATGCCTATTTTTACAAACCCGGCTTGCGCCTCGTGATGGTAGAGGCTCGTGCCATCCAGCTCCTGGTCAGTTATTGACGCATTCCAGAATCCCTGGCTATCGAATACGAAAGCCGGATTAAAAATATCCGAACAATCCACAAGGCTCCACGATTTATGTGTCGTGGAAATAACCGCGTAATCCCCGTCCGCGACTACCCTGAAGGAGTCCGGAGCGACCACCTCCGCGCCATAGAATGCAATACCCGGTCCGGCGTTCTTTTGTTGGATTTCCAGTTTGTAATCTCCCATTGTATTCTGGTAAATCATGTATACAAGGTCGTCAACCACATCGAACCCGAGATTGGATACCGAATCCATCGCCTCGTATGCCGTTTCAAGGCGTTTTGCCTGCACCGGCAGAAAAAATCCCGCGTCCGTCATCGGCATCAAGCGGCGCGTTTTGAACCGCGGACATGGTTGATGTCGAGAATAAGGCGTCGGCGAAATATTTGTACGGGTTGATAGTCGCATCGATCCAGCTGGTCGGAATATCCGGAGCGAATTTTCCTTTTGTATATCCCAGCAATCCCGGATCGGTGAATTCGGTTGGATTCCACCACCGCGTGTATCCATCGGCATTATTCAGGCGTGCTCCATTAACACCTGTAAAATTTAAAGGTCCGATGGCCTGGGTGCCGTGCACTATTAATATTCCCTTGACATCGAACCCTGAAAATTTCGGATTAGAAAGCGGATGGGTGAGGCTGACATCCAGAACAACATATCCATTCGGAATATCGCTCTCTCCCGGTACAAGCGCAACTCCCACACCCATCGTGTTATTGAGAATTCCAGTGACATTAAGGTGCAGGTTTCCAGCCTTGACCGGGATTACATCAGTCTCACCGGATTCGGTATCCAGCTCTATCAGGCTGTAACCCATGAACTGCCTGGAGCCGGGGCTGCTGCCGATCCGGCTATTTTCCTGATCCGACAAATCAGGGGCTACATTCGTGTTACCTGAACATCCGATTCCAGGAATCACAAATATTATGATTGCAATTAAAAAAAAATAATTAAGAGTCTTCATCAGATTCTCCAATTCCACATCAATATAAATCCCAGACCCGAAGGCCGTCCGGCCGGTAAAACTCGAAAAGATTTCCATTTATTACAAGCAAATCCCTGATCTCTTCATCAAGTGGGGTTGAATAGATATCACCGATATAATCCGGATTATCCGGCGGGTACAATTTGACGGCTTCGGGGATATCCGGCCCTGACATATCTGCCACATACCCGATCACATCATCCAGCGCCAGGTTGAATTCTGTGGAACCTCCTGCAACCGCCTGCGATCCTGCCTGGACAGGCGTATCAGGGGATGATATATCGATAATTTCGACGCCCTCGTCATAAGCCGCGTACATGTAATCGCCGATCACTTCAATCTCACTCACAGGCCCTGCGGGTGAATAAGTGGTTACGGATACCGGTGCCCCGGGATTCGTAATGTCATAGACATATATGTCCGTTCCATCGTGGTAATAAAGATAGTTATCCTTAAATGCGAATCCGAGCGGCATTGTACTCGTCGCGAAATTTATAAGGTAACTCGCGGCTGGACCAGCTGCCAATTCATAAACCTCGAATGCTGGATCATCGGTTCCGAGGAAAACGTGTGTGTCGGTAACGGCAGCAGCATAAGGAACGCCAGTCATCGCGTAAAACGAGATATATGTCATGTAATTCGGATCGGAGACATCGTAAAGCACCCAGCCCATATCATCCCTACCGACTGCAAGAATTCCGTTGCGGGCATCGATTGACCTCACCACAGCGCCGGTATTGTCAGCGTTCACATTTTTCATGTTTTCGGGAGTGGACGCTCCGCTTACCGATTTGACTCCTCTGAACGGGCTTCCATTTTCAGCCACATACAGCATATCGGTTGATTCGTCGTAAGTGGCGATCGAAGGAACCGCCAGGCCGGTAACGGTAGCCATGACATTGAAGACAAGGGGATTGGTAATATCATATTTTACATAGCCGACTTCCGATTCCGGGACGTAGAGATCATTTCCAACAACTTCGACATCGAACAGCCATGACCCGTAGTATGACCCGTAAGCGACTATCGCCGATGGCGACGATGGAGTAGTTATGTCCCATAATTCATGGTCCCCGGTAAAATACACAATCGCGAGTATATCGCCATCGATGTCCATTGCCGTTGGCAGTATCATTGTGGAAACGGTTGCGAGATCTGTAGTTCCCGATGCGCCAGGTTTACTCCTCACATTCATGTAGTAATCATCGAATGTATCTTTGTAAAGGAAATACAAATACTGGCCGTCAGCTGCCAATTCGCGCATCCCGTCGACATCGGGAGGTGAGAAAGACGAGTCAAAGGTCACCGCTGTTGGATCGGTAATTACATGTATCTCCACAGAGTCGAGGGTTAAAGCTGCCAGGTAAACCTCACTGTTAGCCTCTGTCACACTCATCCGGGCATACCAGTTCCCGATCACAAAGTCGTCGACAAAAACAGGTATCGATGGAGTTGTTACGTCATAGATCTTTATGAACCAGTCAATTCCATTGTATGCAGAGACGTACAGATACCCGTCATATTCAATGAGTCCGGACGCTGCGTTTCCGTAAGTCAGAATTTCATTGTACACGATCGGGTCTGCCGGATCGGAAACGTCGACAACATCCACCCAGATTGTACCCATGCCGTCGTTATTCATACAGTACAGGTACGGGTAAGCCATTGATGGCAGCGTGAATACTCCCACGGGAACGGAACTGAGAAATTCCGGTTCGCTTCCACTCTGGTCGTATATCCATAATTTTTTCACACCATAAAGATAAACGTAGTCGCCGTGGACATCTATCAAGGCAGGATCGAGATCAAGGCCCTGGGGAGTTATGTCCACAGGATTCGCAGGAACGTGGTCAACCAGCTCTCCAATCGATTCAAGGTAATATAGCGCCGCCTGATCTGAGCTCGCGGTCTCAAGCTTCAGGTAATAAGTTCCCGGTGAGGATATATTGTTCTCGTACGAAAGCGTCGCCTTACCCGCCGACGCCGCTTCCTGGCTGATCAATGAGAGGCCGGAATCGTATAGCCCCAGTTTTGAAAGTTCAGCATCGCAATAGAATGTCACATTACCGGTTAATCCATAACCAGGAGGAACTTCTATCTGATAGTAATCTTCGGGATCGGCAGAACCGCAGATCTGCGACTGTATGGAATCGTTTACATCCAGCAACCCGGCTTCCCCGAATGAATTATTCGAATCGACCGAGCAGTCAGGGTCCACAATATCCACCCATATCGCGTTCCATGCGGAAATATTGGAATCCGGCGCCGCTCCGAATCCCTGCTGGTAATTTGGCCCTCCTGCCGATCCTGCTCTTACCGCTACAAGGCGCTCACCGGTGCTGGTCATGTTAGTCAATGAGGGAGACTCGACAGTGGCTTCATAAATCGCCTTTGTCGGAGTTTCATCGATCAGGGTGGCGGTTATCCCTCCATTCCATATTGCCTGTCCAAACAGCCTGACAATGTCGACCTGTCCACTGATATCGCCAGCCATCTGGCCCTGCCAGTCATGGACATTCACCTGGAATTTCAGGAATCCTCCTCCAAGTCCGGTTTCTGAATCATAAAATAAGGTGTTAACTTTCGCGGCTATCGGGAGATTGTAGGCTTCAGGCTGGTTTGCTTCGATCGGAAAATCGTCGGGGACTTCGCCGGGCGGATTGACTGCCGGCGGAGCCCAGGATGCATCGACAGCGTAGCCGAATTTAACAACCGGACCGGGATTCAGAGGGAACCGGATTTCATAGCGCCTGGTGTTGGATGCTCCCGCGGAAAATATCCCTCGACCCTGACCGTCATCGAGAGGAAGATTCTGTACCGCGGACATGGTGCTGGTTGGAGTAAGTACGTCGGCGAAATATTTGTAAGGATTAATTGTAGCGTCGAGATTAAAATCGAATTCGGTCGCGAAATTCCCTTTGGTGTATCCGAACATGCCGGGATCTGTGAATTCTGAAGGATTCCACCACCGTGTGAATCCATCGGGATTGTTCAGCCGAACATCATCCTGTGCCGCGAACCATAACGGGCCAATCGGGATTCCTGAAGCAGTCATTAATATTCCCTTGACGTCGAATCCCGAAAATTTCGGATTGGCAAGCGGATGAGTCAATGTAACGTCAATGGCGAATAATCCGTTAGGAGGATCGGATTCTCCCGGAACAAGTGCTACACCTGTTCCCATTGTTGCGTTTAGTATACCAGTAACATTCAGATGGGAGTCCGCCGACCGCAATTGGACAATTTCAGTATCGCCTGAAACAGCGTCAATCAATATGGTGCCGTACCCCATCAAATTATGATTAGGGGCGGATTGAAAATTAACGCTGATGGACTCTGGCTGTGGACTGGTCGCAGGGTCCAGAGGACTGTGAGAGCAGCCTTCAAGACTAATGAACAAAACGGTAAAAAATATCGCCAGTCGACAAAAATAATTTGCCTTCATAATTGGATCACCCAGTTTAATTAATTCGAAACGCGTACTGATATTAATAAGTCCATCAATCCATACTATGCTTTATAGGAAACTTAGTTATAGAAGTCAAAAATTCGCACCCCGGTAAAAGGAACGCATTCGTAAAGGTTTCCACCTGCGAATGACAGGTCGCGGACCACCTCATACGATCCCGCGCCGTATATCTCGCCGAGATTGTTCGGATCGTCGAATGGCAGCAGGTATATCTGGAGTGTAGGCTGGTCTTCAGGGCCATTCATGTACAGGTAAGCGCTGTCGACCGCCAGCTCTACATCGTTACTGACATAAGCCACAGGTTCATCCGCGAATTTTACAGGGGACAATGGACTCGAAATGTCCAGAACTTCAAGCCCTTCGTCTTTCCCCAGCAGAAGCAGGTTCGCCTGAACAATCATATCGCCGACACTTCCGGTGTTATCGTAACTGCCGGACAATACGGGAGAATTCGGAGCGTCAGTTATATCATAGATCAATACATCCCCTGCGGTATACGCATACATTGTATCATTATAAAACGCGAATCCAAGAACTGTCTTGCCGTCAGATCCGACGTTTCCAAAATATTCAGCATTGCCCGCCGGGAGCAATCTGTAAACCTCAATAATATTATTAATTCCCAACCCGACGTACACATTTTTATCGGTGATAGCGATCGATACCGCATCTCCAGCAGTTGAGTACGTATCCACCGATGCAATATCCGCGGGATCGGAAACGTCGAAAAGCTGCCAGTGGAATGAAATTTCCGCAGCCGCCAGGTTTCCATTGTTTACGTCAATCGCGACAGGCTTATAATCGGCGCCAATGGCGTCCGCGACTGTAGCCGATTCTGGAGTGCTTGCGGACGTAAGCGATTTTATACCCTTGAAGAATGCCCCGCTTTCATAAAAGTACAATGAATCGCTTGTCTCATCGTAAACGCTCGACCGTGGTGAGGTCAGACCAAGCCATGCCTGGTTGACCGTGGGACTGGATGGGACCGATACGTCATACTCGACGAATCCAGTCTGCTGTTCCACAGTAATAACACTTGATCCATCAGCCAGAACATCGTAAATGGGGGTGTTATGAGGCGACAATTCCGATGTAAGTATAGCTGGCAAGTTCAGGTTGGTGGTATCCACAGTGGTCAGGTAATTATCCGTATTGCCGACACTGGCGGTATTATTATCCACAGAAACAAAATTCGCGTCATGGGGAAGAGCAGACGTTCCCCTGGGCGTTACACCGGTCGATGGATTTTTCTGGAAGATCTGGAGTGAAGTAGTGGTAGTTGGCTCATAATACGTGAGAGCGTAAACATGATCGCTTTGAACATCAAAGTTTCTGGTGCTGTTACCTCCCGGCCATACAGTTTCAGAATCGAACGTTACACTGTTAATATTTGTGATGTTGTAATACTGCAGGCGCTCGAGGGAAGCGGTCACTATAAATCTGCTCGCCCCGGCGGTCATAAGCTGCATATCTTTTGCAAGATCAGGAAGTGGCGTTTCATTTTTCAGGACCGGGTTCAATGAATCGCCTGAAATGTCGTACCATGAAAGCCGGTTATTTGATCCGTCGTACCAGCAGATGAACAGCGTATTGTCGTCTACGGCCATCGAATTAACCCAGTCTTCGGTGACTATAATGTCGTTTGTGATGACGGGGCTTTCGGGGTTGGAGAGATCCGCGATGCCAAGGTGATAGTTAAAACTGGTGTCGACGATTGCGAAGTATAAATATGTCGAATTGTGCTTTGGCTTTACCGTATTAGTAATTCCCTCGAATCTTACAAATTCGTAAGGATCTGCGTCGCGGAAAATCCACAGGCCGGTCGGACCGCTGAGTAACAGGTAGTTTCCGAATCTATCGACCCACCATGAGTCGATGAACAATCCAGCGGGTGTAATATCGACCGGCGCGGTTGGGCTGTTGTCTGTTAATTCGAGATTTGGAACCATGTAATAAATAACTGCCTGGTTGTCGCCTGTTGACGACACCTTCAGGTAATAACT
>DASWIV010000271.1:0-5589 GCA_036397475.1 bacterium | reverse complement strand
CGATGACCATCTGCTCGTATCGATGCTGACAGATTCATCGAGCTCATGGACATCCCCGATGGTTATCGCAACATCGGATTCGGATACTTTCGACGATCAGCACATCTCGGCATACAACACTACCTTTGAGCTTCCCGATGGCTCAATGCAGGACCTGATCCTGATCGGGTACGAGGTCGACGATGTCGTTCAGTACCAGATCGTTATGGTCGACGCGTGGGACTGGCTGCCGGCAATTGACGTAAGTGATTCCTCGGTAGTCTGCCGCGATCCGGATACAATGGCCCCGCAGGATAACTACGGATACGATGCCTTGTTCACCTGGGCATATGAGGTTACCCCGGGACCGCTTGGAGTCGGAAACTATGATATCCAACTCGTCAACGGAAACTTTGTGATTCCAACATCGTAATCAAACTTCTATAAGACAATAAATAAGCCGCGTGTGTCCACGCGGCTTTTTTTCATTTACAACCTGATTTTTTTTACACAATCACATACAACATGCTGTTGTTACCCATTACGTAAATTACGTCGCCATGAGCCCTGATGTAACTCGCACCGGCGATTGCTAATTCCCCGGTGTATGTGGGATTCGAAGGGTCGGATATATCGTAGACAACCAGCCCGAAATCAGATTTTGTAGTATACGCGTAGTCCCCGACGACCACACAATTAAAATTGCTTGCGCCGGGACCATCGGTCGTTGATCCTGTAAGTGCCGGATTCAACGGATCGACAGAGATATCCCAGATATTCAGGGTCCCTGTTCCCCATTCATTGGAAATCAGGTAATCTCCATACGCATATAATCCGTAGCTGTTGGCGTTCCCGAATTCAGTAGTGAATACCGGAGCGGACGGGTCTGTTCGATCAATAGCGTAAATGGAATTCTGTCCGATATTATAAATGGCATCGGTTGTGCAAAGGAGATCTGAAGTAAATCCGAATCCCGGCGGGTCAACGAGGGGATAGTCGATTAAATTGTCTGGATCGGATGCGTCGACCGGGAAAAGCTGTCCCGAGCTGTTCACCGTGTATATCCAGCTATCCGCAAAATCCGTCCTCCAGTTGAATGTGTTTGCCGCAGAATCGGTTAAGACAGGATTCGCCGGATCGGTAACGTCCAGAACATTTACATTGGTTGAGCCTCCGACATAAATATAGTCCCCATTTACCGTGACGTTATACGCGGTATCTCCAAACCACGAGCCCTGCCATTGCGGGACGGTCGGCTCATCAAGAATATACGTGTACACTCCCGAGTTCAGCCTTGCGACCGCCATGATGTCGCCGTCGACATCGAACTGGTATATTCCACTGACAAAAAATGAATTTATTATCTGCGGATTAGCCGGATCGCCATTATCTCCCGGGATCCCGCTGATCACATCGAAATTCTGGTCTTCATTCCCGACCTGGTCTTCCGCCCTTAAGACAAAGAAATGCTCGTCGCCTGCCGGAAGGCTTTTAAGCTCGTACTCGTAATCCGTGGTGTCGCCACCCACGTAACCGGCATCGAGAATGGACTGCATCGCGCTGATGTCCGACGGGAATTCTGTCGAATAGTAGATGTTATATTTTACCGGAGGGGTAAGGAGGTCGTCAGCTTCATTCCATCCGACTGTTACCGAATGGTAGAAAGGCTCTGTCGTTTGTGCACCCGTGGTTGTAAGCCAGTACGGCGGTTCGGAGTCGGTGCCTATCAGAACGTCATCGCTGCGGATCGGGAATCCGGCGTAATGAGCGACAAGCCCTTCCTCGGTAATCACATCCTTATACGATTCCAGCGACAGGCTTATTGTAGTGTCGTCCGGGGACAGGGAAAAATCCGCCACAACAAATAAAACCAGGTCATGATCAATGTCGAAAAATTTATTCATGTTTTCGAACCTGACCCTGTTCAGCGATGGTGGTGTGGCTTGCATCAGCAACTGATCGGCCTGATCGAATCCGCCATTCTGGTTTGCATCCTGGTAAATATATACCTGGGATAACACCTCATCCGGAGTAGTACCGTGCTTGGAGATATTCAGGCCATCCAGTGTGGCCTGGAATCCGCAATGAACATTTAATTTTAAAAACGGGACCTTGTTGCCGGTCTGGTGAACGAATGGTGGAGCAATGCTTTCCCCCGTTACAACCAGCTCGTTTGTGTACATTCTTGTCCTGAGCCCGTAGGTGGTCGAGCTTCCTTCGCCCGACGAAAGCACCTTGATGAAATATTCCTCTCCCGGCTTTGCATCGGCGAATCCGATCGATTCAAAGCTGTTTGTGGCGTGGTTTTCATCGTACGAACTTCCAATAAGATCAGTCATCTGGGGATCCGAATAAACTTCCATGTCCAGGTCCTCGCCCCACGTGAAAATATCGAGGTATATGTTCAGGAATCCTTCCTGGTTCACTGTTACCTTGTAAAGATCGTATGTGTCATTGAATGGATTACCGGGGAAATCGTGTATCGTGTCGTACATCTCCGCGTCCGGAAGCACCATCCCGACAAACCCATCCGGGTCTTCGAGGCCTGTAAATCTGTCCGATCCGTAAAGAGCCCTGACGGGATTTATGCGCCCCCATCCCGTGAGAATATCGAATCCGGGATCGCCGAGGTCGTCGACCGTGTTCTGCATCCGCGACCAGTACCATTCAGCGCTCATCCCCGGAAACTGGCTGTGAATCAGAGCCATTGTTCCCGCTGTCATCGGAGTCGCGTTCGACGTTCCTCCGAAAAACCCGTGATTGTAGCCATCCTTGTACTGATCGTCTCCGCCGCCATGGACCGTCGTATACCTTTCTCCGTATGCCGAGACATGAATCCAGTCACCGTAATTAGATCCCCATCCGTAGCCATCCTGCCCGGCCGTGATCTTATGTTCATCGATCGGACTTCCATTCGAGGTAAAACAGATGGTAGCCGCGATACTCATCACCGCGTCGTAAGCCGCCGGATAAATGTAGCTGGTCGAATTATAGTTGTGAGCGGCGGCGATCAGGTTGATGCCATGGCCGCCATCCCACGCGTCGTTCATCGCGGTTTCCATTATCTCGCTCTGCTGCGCTCCGCCAAACGACATGCTCACAATCTCGGCACCGTTCATCGCCGCATAATTTACTCCCTCGGTGATTTCAGTTTCCCACGCTGCCCCGAACGATGTACTCAGTGCCATCAGCCTCACACCCGGCGCCATTCCCGTCAGGCCCAGGTTATTATCCTGGGTAGCGGCAACTACTCCCGAGCATGCAGAGCCGTGATATCCGGCTACCCCGTTATCAGCAGGGTTATTATTGTGGCCTGCAAGGTTCCAGCCCCACGTGTCATCCACATAACCATTGTTGTCATCGTCAATTGCATTATCAGGAATCTCATCTTCATTGATCCAGATTCGGTCCACCAGATCTTCATGAGTACGCCGAATTCCGGTATCGATGATCGCGACAATCACATCCGACGATCCTTTCTGTTCATTCCACACGATATTCGCTCCTACATGCGACGGTCCCCACTGGTCGTACATATTGTCCCGAGGATCGTTGCCCTCATCGTCGCGTTCATACAAGGGATCGTTTGGAAAATATGGAGCTTCGGCGAAATAATAAGCATTGTTCGGTTCGGCGAACCTGACGTACGGGTCCTGCCTTAAAATCGACACCATCTCTGGAACGGGGGTGCCATCCGTGATTTTCATGTGGAAAATCGTGCCCCATCGCAGCGGGATCTTACGGATCAGTTCCAGGGGATAAGCGGATTCGAGCGTACCGGTCGAAATCTGGCCAGGGTCGTAAAAGACCACCTGAACTTCACCCTCAGCGTATGGGGCACGGTCCTGAGGCACATTTAATTCGTATGCGCTCCCGGCGGACTCTAAATTATCCTTAATTTCGGTGTTATTTCCCGTGACGTTTTGATCGCTCAGCGATGGCTCAGTCGGCGATCCTTTACCGCAGCTCAGCATTACGAACAGCAGCGAAAAGATAGAAAGCCCTATGATAAGCCTTTGGCTCAGAAAATTATACTGATTCATGAATCTCCTCCACGGGAAAACTGTACGATTGGAACCAACCCATTACAAAAAATCATACAACATTATTATTAAAGGCACAAATTTAGGCTTTTTAAGGGTGGAAATATCATAATTTAAATCTACTTGCCGTAAATTTCCAAATATGCAATAATATTATATGTTACCATTTTATTACCTTTTAAAATTAAATTATCAGGAGTCTTCAAGTGATTCACCGATTATTCACCCTGTTTCTGGCAACAGCAATGGTTATAGCAGTGGGTTGTTCAGGTAATTCTCCGATACTTCCGGATACCGCCAATGGCGCAAATCCTGAAATTACCCCCGCGCACAATTCCCAGTCAGATTTTCAGACATCAAAAAATATCTGGGGTTACTGGGAAATTGCGATCGACACCGAAACACACGAGGTTGAGATCGTTCCACTCAGAGGCGCTCAATATACTGTGGATGTCGTCACTTTCCTGCAGCCGCCTGCCGGGAAATTAAGCAATCTTCAGATTGCGGTCAACGACGTCACCGAATGGTTCACGCAGGGACTGATCGGTGTCGATGTCGGACTTGAGCATCCGTTTAAAGGGTTCGACAAGTATGGCGGCTTTGATGTCATGGGCCTTTTCATAACTCCAGGTTCACGCTCCAGTAATTATGATCCCGATGTGGTCTGGACAAACGGCGACGATGAGCCCGTCCTTATCAATTCCGACGGATATTGCCGCTGGATGAATCCTACCGAATTCCCCGACATGGGAACAATCCTGGATTTCACTCCCGGAGCGCTCGGGGATAAAGATATATCCAAATTCACATCCACAATTAATGGATATAAACTATTCGCCGATGGCCTCGATCTCGATGAGGATGTGGTTGAATATTACTCCGATCCTGCGGAAGTCGATGGAAGAGGCATGTTCAGCTCGACCGCGTTCAATCACCGCCAGTACAATATAAAATTCCCACTGGTCGATCAGCTCCCGAGTATCGTGTTCCAGTACGCGGTTGTCGCGAGTTGGGTCGAACCGGATCCGGCACTTTCCGGAAATCCGGATATCCTCGAAGTACCCGGAGATTTCCCGTTCTCAGCAAATGCCGACGAAGCCATCTATGTCGGAATTACGGACAATTCGACTGTTTGGCACGACGGTAATTCCGGCGGAGGAAGCATAAACCTCGATCTTGAAATTCTTGACTGGGGTTCTCTGCAGAATTCAATGGGAGTGACCGGTGAACTTCACCAGGTTATTATTGAAGGTCCTTCGGGAGTTATTCCCGGCGATTATGTGATATTCGATTCAACATACCTCGCTATTGCCGGGCAGGATGGCAATACGGGAATTTCATCCATTTATAACTTCGACATCGGCGGTGTTTCGCCGCAAAATACCGGAGTACTCCCGATCCTGATAATTGTCGAGAGCGAAGAACCGGCAGATTTCGATCCCGGAACGGGCCTCATCGCCAATGATGACCGACTGGCTGCTTACTTCCGCTACAACATTCCGCTGGGTACCGATCCCGGATCTTCAATTCAGGTGACCGCGCCAAACGGTGGAGAAACCCTTTACCA
>DASWIV010000270.1:0-3745 GCA_036397475.1 bacterium | reverse complement strand
AGTCAGCCTTTTAACCGGATTTTTCTGGGTTGTATTCGGCCTTGCGGAAGGGGCTGTCGGGGTAATGAAATCCCCGCCTGATTACATGGTCATGGCAGGAGGGATAATCGAAGCTCTGACATTCGGGCTTCCATTCCTCGTAATAGCCTGGTTACTCTGGTGGAAGCCGAAGGCCGGATCGATCCTGCTTATGATTGTAGGAGCCGCATTCGCAGTCTGGATGGCGATTGGCTGGACTGTAATAAACTGGATTGTGCCAGTAGTGCTGGTTGGGATTCCCCTGATTCTAGGCGGGTACACGTTGATACGCGAGATATCAAAGCCAATGCATCCCGCTGCATAAAAAAAGATAAATAGAATATTCAAGCCGGTCTGAAGGGCCGGTTTTTTTTGAATTTTTTTATATTCTGGCATTGACATGCCGCAGTTAATGGTGTATTATCAGCTACAGAATTTAGAAAACCGTTGCAGATATGCATGGAGGATTTACAATGGTCACAGGAAATACAAAACGTCGACTTCCATCGGTTGCATTGATAGTCACCATGGCAGTAGGGCTTTTCTGGACCTGGTTCTCAGCAATGGAATTTTTAGGGGGAATTACAAAGTCGCCGCCCGCGATGGATGAGGTTGTCGGGGGGATCTTGCAGATACTTACATTTGGAGTGCCATTTTTTGTAATTGCGTGGTTTTTATGGAGCAAGCCGAAAATTGGCGCTATAATTTTGATCGCAGCAGGATTAGTATTCGGGATCTGGATCGGAGGGTCATGGAACAATATGGACCGTGGAATTTTTGATCCTGTACTCTGGTCATTCATCGGAGCGCCAATAATCCTTGGAGCGTACACATTAATAAGCGAAATGATAAAGCCGAGATCTCAAGTTAGCCCTTAAGCGATGCAAGTCAAAATTTGGAAACTCATTTTTAGTCCTCGATATGGGGACTTTTTTTCACAGGTACAGGGTGGATGGATAGGTGAAAGGCACTTGACCGTCATGCTACAATCTCTTTTGTGCCAACAGATAATCTCGATCAACTGATGGAAAAGGCGAAGCTGCCGGGAGATGCAGGCAACAATGCTCTCGGGCAGCTTATTCGCCTGATCGACGATAATTCCCCTCTGTCTAAATCACTCGATGAAAAAGTTATCGGTAACGGATTCAGGGCTGCAAGAATCGGGTTGACCGGACCTCCGGGATCGGGGAAATCATCCCTGATCGCATCCGCAGTTCCTGTCCTAGAAAAGATGGACAAGAAGGTCGGGATCCTCGCGGTCGATCCGACAAGCCCTTTCTCGGGGGGAGCCATTTTAGGGGATAGAATTCGACTCAAGTCGCCACTCGGTGAGAATATATTTTTCAGGAGCCTGGCAAGCCGAGGTGCGCTCGAAGGAGTTTCAACCACAATCGGACCGGCGTCGAGGGTTCTCGACTGGTGGGGTACAGATATCATTCTAATTGAAACGGTTGGAAGCGGCCAGCTCGCGACAGGGGTCGCCGATGTGGCTGACTATGTTGTCGCCGTACTGACCCCTGAATCAGGGGACGGCATCCAGTCCATGAAAGCCGGAGTGATGGAACTCGCGGATTGCTTTATCCTGAACAAGAGCGAGCGTCCGGGCGCAGAATTAATGATCAAAGAGCTGGAATATATTAAAGAAGAGTCTGAGGATATGGGAAGAAAAGTGATAGTGCAGGCTACAGTTGCGACAGAAGACCATGGCATAAATTCAACGGTTGAAAATATTGTGGCGCATTACAACGAGTTACTTGATTCAGGCGAAATTCAACGTCGCAGGGAGCTTCAGGTCCGGAGGGAGATTGAGTCGAGGATTCGCAAGTCAATACATGAGTCTGCAATCGATGTTATGGGCGGAAATGAGAAATACATTGAAAGATTAAAGGAAGCCGCGGGGAAGATACTCAATGGTACGCTGACTCCGGAGTCGGCCTCGGAAGAAATACTAAAAACCCGCACATAAGGCGCGGGTTACAACATCCCAATGTAAAAATTCGTTACCAGCCTGTCGGCATGTCGAAATAATCGAAGTCGTTATACGGAGTCGACAGGTCCATATCAATCGAAATCAAATTGCGATTATCCGTGTTCGTATTAACTGCGAACGCGTGCGGATTGTCCCAGACACCAGCGCCTGAAAGAATCATCTCGTCGGCAAGTACATTCAATTCCGAGTCGAGCCGCATCATGTGAACATCTACCGATGATCCGTTCCATGTCTGGTACATGACCGTCAACCGGCAGTTTTCCGCCGACAGATCGGAATGGTCGTATTCGATATCGATTCGTGTAATGCCATGCGGATTCGATGTGTATACCACCGCTGGAAGAATATCGTCGGTGAAATCGAGCGTGGGAGGAGAAGTCGAGAGGTCGTATTTTGCCCACCATGTTTCTCCAAGTCCAAGTATCGCTCCGGTTATCACCACGAGTGAATCGTCGGTATAGCTGATCGCGCAATCGGCTACATACCACATTTCCTGGTAAGGAGCTGAGAGGCCTGGGTCAATAAGGTCGTTTGTGATGTCGAGCCGGTCGGTTAAATTCTCAACATAATTAGGGCTT
Source organism: bacterium (assembly GCA_036397475.1). Taxonomy (GTDB): domain Bacteria; phylum JAJVIF01; class JAJVIF01; order JAPKYR01; family JAPKYR01; genus DASWIV01. The sequence continues at coordinate 1,159 of DASWIV010000270.1, read as the reverse complement.
GAGGCCTGTAATTCGTAGTGCCTCAGCTGCCAGACAGGATCGCCAACCTCGTCGGGAATTCCCTTTGCGTTTACAATCATCCAGAGATCGCCTTCAGCGTCGAAATCCATCCCGCCGACAATAGGGACCTGTCCGGGTTCGGTGGCGGGATCCGTGATCGTAATATCTTCGAACCAGTTGCCGTCCTCATCTACCATCTGCACCACATCGAACATGCGTCCGTTGACCACACCGATATCCGCATTAACCGGGTTCTGATCGATCTGTGTTGTCATTGTGACATACGCAGTCTGGGTATCCTTCCGGCCGGGAACGGTAAAATATTTATATCCGGTCACATCAGCGGGTGAATTTGGATCGAATCGCAGATAGTCTCCGGTATAAACGCTGTCGGATATATACCGATTCTTGACAACGGCCTGACCCGCGTACTGGCCGGTTTCAAGGATTGTCACATCGCCACGCTGGCAGTAATTCCATATTTCCCCGTTAATGAGAAATCCACCGTTATACGTATGATATGTGTCCGCGCAGTCAATCAGGAATCCATCGTCGAGAGATGCTTCTTCCAGGTCGGGATTGATCACTACAACATCCCAGTATCCTTCGGCTGCTGAATCGAGGTCGAAGTCGCATGTGATTAATGTCGATCCACTTGTATTTTCATTTGTGGCTTCGATAGCTGGCCAGTCCGGATTGCGCAACTCGACCTGAGCGCCGGCCTGAAATCCTGCCCCTCCGACTTCGACTCCGTTCAAAACTTCGGATGACATAGCATTGTCGGGGTTAATTGATGTAACCATCAGATCGGACGGGCTGGTGTCAGCAATATTTACAGTCGCGAGGAAGTAAGCCCCGAGAGCGGCATCCGGGTAATCGAAATTGCTTCCGCCATTAACCTGTGGCTCATAGCCGAATGAGTCCGATGCCTGAGCGAATATCATGATCTCTTCAGGGCCTGATTTGGTCAGGTTCAATGAACTCAGCGAAACCTCAAAAATGCTTGACGTTGGTCCATCGGGAAGGATGGTTGCGGAGGGAAGGATGTCCGTAAAAGTGCCCAGAACAGGTGAATCGAGCCACAGCGCCGCCAGTTCTCCGGCAACTCCCGATGGATTCACCGGAGCCTGCCAGTCATAAACTTTAATTAAAAGATTCA
>DASWIV010000269.1:0-3681 GCA_036397475.1 bacterium | reverse complement strand
TATAATTTTGACCGTTCCGAGCCGTTCATCGAGAAAGAGCCAGGCGATAATCAGGGCGAAGACCGTTGACAGGTATGTCACGGACGCCACGTTTCCGGCTTCGAGTTTCTGGAGCGACCAGTTGAAAAGCCAGAATCCGAGCAGGGTATTGTAGAGTGAGATTATCGATATAAGCGCCCATATCAGCGGGGTGAATTCCGCCATTTTTGCCACCAGAGGGATTGAATCCTGGAATAGCAGGTAGACGACCAGCACGTAGATCCCTCCCGGAGCCCTGCACATCATGGTAAAGAGGAAACTGTGATGATTGTCGGAAGTTTTGTCGCTGGAAAGAAACCATTTCGAAACTGCTGTGACAGTCGCCGCGCTTAAAGGGGAAATAAGCAGAAGAAGTGAATACCTGATCCAGTCAGCCGGGGCAATATTCAAAAGATCAGCTTCTTCCCGGGCGCCGTAGATAATCACTACAGCCGCTCCCAGAAACGCCAGTATCCCGCCAAATATTTTTTTCTTCGTGATCTTCTCTCCGATCAATTTCCAGGCCAGGATTATTGTGATTATCGGCCATGTCGCAACGATCAATGCCGATACTCCGGCAGGCAGTACCGACTCCCCGATATTCAGGCACAGGTGAAAGCCGAGAATGGCAACCATCTCGCGGGCAAGAAAGAACCACCACCATTTTTTGATAATTCTCGCAGCACTAATGCGGAACACGGTAAGGAGAAGGATCGCAGCGACAATAGCTGCAGGCATGAAACGTAGAAACAATAATTCGACCGGGGTGATGTAGCCTACGAGATATTTGATAATTCCGAACGACGCTCCCGCCATGAGAGTCACGAATGTCAGGACTATCCATGGAGCGGCTCGCGACATGGGGTGAGTGTACTCTTTTTATCTGGCGCGTAGCAACATGAATATGGCGAGCTGCAATCCTTGCTTTTATCGCATTCGCAGAATAGCATCTTTTTGCGCCCCAACAGAAAATTCCGGGAGTTTCAACATGACGCTTAAAAGATACATCTTACCGATAATCCTGGTGTTCCCGGTTATTTCCTGTTCAGACGGAGGTTCGTCGACAACATTCTCCAGCAGAGTATCAACCGACAGCGCCGGAAATGTATTCGTTACCGGAGCATATTCCGGAACCACTGATTTTGACCCGGGTCCGGGAATTGACAATCACACGGTACCCGGAACGATCGGGATGTACCTGAGTAAATTTAACGCCGACGGCGAATACCAGTGGGTTATCGCCTGGGGCTGCCATGAGAGCATCAACGGTGTACGGGCTCATGTCGACGGTGAGGATAATTTATATCTTTGCGGCAATTACCGCAGCACTGTGGATTTCGATCCGTCCGTGAATACGGAAGAAAGAATGAGCGAAGGCGGCGACGATGTCTACGTCGCCAAATATGACAGCGACGGCAACTTTCTATGGGTACAGGCATTCGGTGGCGGTGCGGACGATATCGGCTGGGATATGTCGGTAGATTCAACCGGGCAGGTTTTTGTCGCGGGTGAATACGCGGGGCTGGTGGATTTCGACCCGTCCGCCGGAGAAGATAATCACACGCGATGGGCTCGGTTGACATTTTCCTCGCAAATGGCACTGCCGACGCATTCCTGACAAAATATAAAGCTGATGGGTGCTGGTGATGTATGCCTGAATTTCTAATGGAGATATCCAAGGCTTGAAAGCATCACGAGGGTCTGTTCATCGACCTGCTGTTCATTTGAATTCCTGCCCGCCGCAAGAATCGACAGCGCTTTCCGGTTCAGGTCGACTACAACGCCTTTATGTAACTCGGCAATATTGACCGCTTCATCCGGGTCGTGGACAACGTCATATAAAGACAAATCTTCCCCTTCAACAATCAACCTGTAGACGCCGTTGTAAATGCTGTAAGTCTTTTCGCCTTCGGGGGTATTTCTTCCAAGTGCTAACAGTTCATTCCATGGCGTATATGAACCGGAAGTGGATTCATCTAGTAGCGGATACAGGCTGTGTCCCTGGATGCCTTCCCTGGCATTGAATCCGAGGATATCTGTCACGGTCGGGAGAATATCCATATTCGACACAGCCTGCGATATTCTAAGGCCACCGAATTCGTCGCCGGGGAAATGCATTATGAGTGGAATATGGAGTGAGCCTTCATAAGGATATCCATGGGTAAAGAACCCGTGTTCTCCCAGCGATTCGCCATGGTCTGCCGTGAAGACAATAAGTGAGTTTTGAAGCAGTCCTGTTTCATCAAATAATGCGAACAGTTCCCTGGCCTTGTCGTCAAAGGTCCTTATCTCAGCATCGTACAGGTCCCACGTGTAGCGGACATCTATTTCTTTTGAGGCGTATTCACCCGAATTAAATTTTTCATAAGTTTCCCACGTTCCGTCCACAGCTCCGGGATAATCATAATCCCTGTATTCATCCAGATAATCCTGATTCGGTGTGTATTCGGTGTGAGGATCATAGAAATGAATGAACATGAACAGAGGCTTGGACGATTCGTCAAAGGAAGGCTCGCCCAGCATCGGATTGTTATTGAGCAGCCTGTTCACCCTCGCGATTATTTTGTAGGCATCTTGGGGAACAGGAGAGACATTCGCGTAGTAATCGAAACCCTTTCCCATACCGAATTTTCCGCCGATAACCTGTGACGCCGGAATTCCCCATGTTCGAAATCCCTTGGACTGGAAATCTTCGGTTAGAAAATGGAGGCTATCCGGGATTTTCCATCCATTTTCAATGATGCCGTGTTCGAGCGGATGCATCCCGGTAAACAGGCTTGCAAAGGAAGGCTGTGTAATTGATTTTGGGGAGTAGGTGTTTTCAAATACGACGGAATTTTCAGCGAGCTCGTCCAAAAATGGCGTAGTACGCCTGTCGTAACCCATAAAATGAAGGTTTCGTGCGGAGAGAGTGTCGACACCAATGACAATTACGTTTTTAATATTCCTGTTGTTACCCGACGCCGCCTCTTGATGCGAAAGTCCGAGCAGTACCGCCGGCAACAGGGCAACACACAGGAAAAGATTGCCCCGATGCATATATATATTGTATGAACATAACTTGAGTTTTCACAAGTGGTAAAATGATAAAAATTACAAAAAAATATATGTTTAAATGATTTAAAATATAGCCTGTACGCATGAACGAATATTCAGACCAGCTTAATTCACCTTACTGGGGGATACTTCTCCGGTTCGCGATAATTCTTGCCGCGGCGCTAGTCGCCGGAAGAAATGTCCGGCATCTGAAAGGCGGAGAGCGAGCCGACCGTACATATAAAACCCACGCGGTTATTTTTGTCGCCGTCCTGACGTTCCTCATTTTATTCATCTCCGGTCTCATAAGGCATAACTCGTTTCATTCCAAGGCTTGGGACCTCGCGATTTTCGACCAGGTGGTCTGGAATCTTGCTAATGGGAATGGATGGGAATGTTCGGTACGGGGAGTATTGGATCTTCGGGGGGATCATTTTTCACCGATTCTCCTGATTTTTGTCCCTCTCTATAAAATTTATCCGCATGTCGGATGGCTGCTTGCGTTCCAGGCGATGTCGCTTGTCGGAACAGGATTGATCTTATGGCATACATATCGCTCGCGCATTGGTTACACATCGGCGTACCTGTTCTTCGCAGCTTATTGCATGTTTCCACCGATCCACTGGC
>DASWIV010000268.1:0-19400 GCA_036397475.1 bacterium | reverse complement strand
GCTGAATAGCGCGGGTTTTTTTGACTGCAACCACAACCTTCATTTTTCATCCCATGTATGGAGGATGTTATGCAGAGATTCAGGAGCGGAAAAATACAGAATACAGTCGTTGTCGCCACGGTTGCGATCTTTACACTGACCTTCCTGGCATTGCCGGGAATCTCGTGCAGGCAGAAAATCAATGAGACCGACAAAGTTACAGTCGATCACATCAACGAAATGTGCGGATGGCTAAGAGATTACAGAGTTGAAAAAATGTACTTCCCCGAGTCATGGGACCAGTTAATGTACTGGAAAGGCGAGGAATTGCCTGTGAATGTATACACGGGGCAACCCATGATTGCGCTGGAATCGCAGGAATTCGATCCTGACATTTCGCCGGGAAATTTTTTCTACGCGAGAGTTTTCGATCACGATGGAAACGTAATCAATTACCAGGTGATTGTTTACGGCGAACGCGGCGAAGTCTGGCGCATGCAGCACTCGAACAGGTTCGCGCCGAAATAGAAGGACCATTAAAATTCTGTTAAAAAAAAAGCGCGCCATACGACGCGCTGTATTTTTTCTTATCTGGCAGTTTCTAGAATACACCCGAATGCATAGCGTCGTGCCTGAACATTGCCCATGGAATCGCCCCGACCGCGGATTCAGGCATGTTGAGCATTGTTACATAGCCGTCGTAGCGCCCGAAAGCGACATCCAATAGTCCGTCGTTATTGACGTCACCGACAGCTGGCGAGGAATCGATCCAGTCGCCGGTCTCGAAGGTCCACACAAGCGAGCCGTCGATACCGTTAATGGCATATAACCTGGCGTCGTCTGAACCGACAACAACATCCGGGATCAGGTCGCCTGTAAGTTCGGCTATAGCAGCCGACGACCATACGCGGTCATTCGACTCAAATTCCCACATGAGTGAACCGTCTGATCCGTCAAGCGCGTAGACACTGGAAGTGTCAGCACCGATGACAATATCTGGAGTGGCGTCTCCGCCAAGATTAGCGACTGCTGGTGAAGCCCATACATAATCGCCGGTTGGGAAATTCCACAGCTCGGCTCCGGTTCCACCGTTTATTGCATAGACCATTCCATCAAGACTGGCGATTACCACATCCAGGGTTGCGTCGCCATTTATATTTGCCATAGCAGGCGATGAATTTATCCATTCACCGGTGGGGAAGCTCCATATCTGGGCTCCTGACGCTCCGTTGATTGCATAAACGTTTCCGTCGCGGCTTCCGACCACAATGTCAGGAATAAAGTCTCCTGTAATGTCTGCACTGGCTGGCGATGAGAATACCCCCGCGCCTGTGGGGAATGTCCAATCGAGTGAGCCATCCGCTCCGTCAAAGGCATAGATCGTTCCGTCCATGCATCCGACAATAACATCGGCATGAAAATCTCCGGTGATATTAGCGAGAGTAGGCGATGCAATTACCGCTCCACCAACATCGGCATGCCAGAGTTCTACACCGGTCGCGCCGTTGACAGCATAGACTTTATTCAGGAGGCTTCCGAAAACGACATCCAGGGTCCCGTCGCCGCCGATCTGCGTCAGGGCCGGAGATGAGTCCACCCATCCGGCAGCCGGGAAATTCCACACCTCAGAGCCGTCTATGCCGTCATAGCAGACCATTTTCTTGGCCTGGTCGCCTATAATCACGTCAAGTATATTGTCCCCGTTCATATCATTGAGAACCGGTGAACCCTGTACAACCCCGCCTGTAAATACCGACCAGGATTCCTCGGGATGTCCCTGCGGAACGTTTGAAAGCGTGACTGTGTTCTGGTCTTCGTGTCCGAATGAATCAACAGCTCGAACCGCGACGTAATAAGTCTTGCCGTTTTCCAGCCCACCGATTGAAGTCGGGCTGCCCGCAGGATCTTCAATATACGGAGCTGTGCCGAAATTAATCGGTGAAGTCTCCGAGTAATACACCCGGTAGGATACCGGTAGGTCGATATCAGAAGCCGTTCCGTAACCGGCGATCAATGCTCCGGTCTCGGAATCCAGAGTTTGAATTCCAACTGGACCATCCCATACCGGAGCCGGATTAGGAATGGTGAAAAGTTGCACCGTATTGGTTTCACGAATACCGAGCGAGTCCTCAGCCCGGACTGCGAAGTAATACGGGATGAAGTTATCAAGTCCCGTTACAACATAGGGGCTTTCACTCATGGTCGTTTCATAATCGGCGGTCGCGAAATTGATCGGCGTACTTGTCGAGTAGAAAATGTAATAAGTTATCGGAAGGTCGGTATCGATCGCGTGTCCATAAGACACAGTGACCTCGTGGTCGAACGGAACGAGGCCCTGAACGCCTATCATGTCATTCTCCCACGTGGGAGCGGAGTTCGGGGTTCCTGGAAGTTCGACCGTGTTCGTTTCCTCGACACCAGTCCAGTCTTCAATTCGCACGGCGAAGAAATATGTCTGCCCGTTATTCAATCCACCGACAGTGTACTGGTTCGCGTCAGTAGTGGATTCTTTCGTTGCCGATCCAAAATCTATCGGTGATGACTCGTCGTAATAAATATTAAACGTAAGCGGAAGGTCAACATCGATCCCGTCGCCATACGTAACCGTTACCTGGTTATTTCCGGGGATAGTGCTCTGAATACCAATTGTATCAACCCATTCCGGCGGACCGTTCGGTGTGCCGGTGAGCTGCTTTGTATTTTTGTCTTCCGAACCTGCCGAATCAACCGCGCGGACCGCGAAATAATAAGGCTTGAAATTATCGAGTCCGGTTACTACTGTCGGACTCGCGCCATCGTTCATAACATTGGCGGTGCCGAAATCGATCGGTGTGGTGTCGGACCAGTAAACATTGTAAGTCACCGGTCCCTGTGGATCCGATGCGGTTCCATAGATTACTTCCATTTCTTGATCGCCTGGATTCACCGCGACAATTCCTACCGTTGTATCCCAATCCGGCGGCACCGAGGGCACCCCTGTCATCTGGACAGTATTTTTTTCTTCATTGCCGAGTGCATCCACAGCACGAACGCCAACCCAGTAAGTCGATTCGTCCGTGAGACCGGGGATCTCGGCGGGCGAGCCTGGTACGGTGATTATGTTCGGGCTGTCGATCCAGTTGATCGGAGCGTCTTCAGAATAATAAACGTTGAAGAATACAGGCACATCATCGTCGGATGCTGTTCCGAATCCGACCTCGAGCCCGCCCTCGATACTGGTAACCGAAACTACACCGATCGTATCGTCCCAGACCGGCGGGGAATTTTCGCAGCCGGGAATATTCAGCTGCCATTTATCGTATAAGGAAAAATCAGTATTTTCGCTTGTTGCTTCAAGCCATATATCGTAATCGCCCGAAGCGGCGCCGGTTTCATTGTTGATGTAAGTTCTGTACGTCGTGTTCAGGACGTGATCCATCTGGACCACTTCTCCACCGATAGGGGTGAGATCCACCATAATGCCTGTCGCATTCGACTGCCAGTCGTGTATGTCGGCATACAGCCATCCTTCAGCTGAATTGCATTCATTGATTCCGCCGTCAATCGCGATGCTGTTGATTTCGTAAATTTCTTCCTGGTTATTCGGCCAGCTCGCATCGACCACATAAAGCACGTTGTAATTGGCTGGCGGCGGAAATTTGATGTCGTACTGCTCGTAGAAAATTGCCTGTGGCGGGAACGCGCGTCCGACTTCGCCTTTGGCGAAAGCCTTGAACGGATTCCTGTCCGCAGGATCTGTGTTGTCGAATATTGTCGTGTAATCGTCGGCATTCACAAGTACCCGGTTGTCGCCTTCAGGGAACAGAAGAGTACCGCGTACGTCGCGTCCCGTAAGTGCAATCGTCGGATTCTTCAGGGAAATGTCCAGTGAAAGCACAAATGTGTCCGGGTCGAAATTCAGCACCTTTATGCCAAGGCAGTCAGGGCAATTCGGCGGCTGAACCGCGGCGGTGACATTGTAGTGCGCCTCCAGCATCCGGTTCGGAACAATTGAAACCTCGTGAGTCTCGGGATCGATTCCGATATTCCAGACCCCGAAATACATCCGGTCATCCCGTATTGTTTTGGGGCCATTGTTCGACCCGGTCAGTCCGGGTTCTTCGCCCTCGCCTTCCCGGGGCTGGACATTTGCAGGGTTAACGGGACCTGCGGGCTGGACCGTAACTGCCGGTTTATTGTCATTCGTATCCCCTGGAATATCGACATCCGGCGAGACGGGTGACTTGCCTCCTCCGCATCCGAGCAAAAACAAAACGGCAATGACAAGTGTCATCGCGGCGGTACTGAATTGAAGCCGAAACATGGGTACACCTTTCATGATATATAAATAGGACATAACCAGGCCCGTGCTTCTCACATCGGGCGAGGAGTGAGGCTAATGGTATCACAGACGCTATTCACGGGCAAATATTAAATTAATCTTTATTAGTAAGATTTGATGATTCCCCGAAAACTGCAGGTGCCCATGAATTGCTGTCGCATTCTGGATTTATTGATAAGGGATTGATTCCAGGACCCGACAATCATGGAGGGCTTCAGGGAACTGACCCGGATCACTCATTAACATTCGTACGCTGGATAATACTCAACTATGCAAATTCGGAGATTCGCTGTATTGGATGATGTCCGGGCTTACGCCATGGACTTCTGTTCCAATGAGGGTGCCATACGCTTATCAACTAACAGTTTTTCTGAATCTGTATAAAGCGAGGGCTACAAATATTACCGTCAATGTTGTCTGGCCAATTACCGCGGGCCAGATCGCCTCGATCCCTGTCCCCTTCATTATTACGCCACGTATAATTTCAAGGAACCACCGGACCGGATCGGCATAGGTCAGCCACTGGACCGGCTCCGGCATATTGTGAACCGGGAACAGGAATCCACCCAGAAGTATCGCGGGCATCATGAATAAAAACGCCGTGAGCAGCGCCTGCTGCTGTGTCGACGCGCTCGTGCTGATGAATAAAGCAAGGCCAAGATTTCCGACAATGTATATCGCGGCAAGCGCATAAAGAAGAAGCCAGCTTCCTTTGACCACAACGCCAAAAACAACATAGGCAAGTCCCAGCATGAAGGTCATCAGGACAAATCCGATTATCGCGTAGGGAATCGTCTTTCCAAATATGAATTCCGACCGGGTGATCGGCGTTACCATCACCTGTTCGATCGTCCCGGCCTCCTTTTCCCTCACGATCGCGATGCTTGTAAGGATCATCCCGACCGTCACCAGCATAATTCCGATAAGGGACGGAACGAAGAAGAATTTGCTTTCGAGATTTTCATTGAACCAGCTTCGTGTCTCCACCTCGACTGTCCCCGGTGTGAACCCGGCCCCGAATCGCGACTGGAACTTTCCAATCACAATCTCGCGGTTGTATTTTCCGATGAGGAGACTGGCGTAGCCGAAAATGATCGCTGTCGAATTGCTGTCGGTTCCGTCGGCAAGCAGTTGAAACTGCGACGATTCCCCGGCAAGAATATTCTCCTCGAATCCGTGTGGAATATGAATTATGACCCGGACATGTCCCCCATCAAGCAACGGTCGGATCTCGTCGTCCGATTCAAGATATTTTGTGATCTTGAAGTAACCGCTCGAAGTAAATCTCTGGACAAGTTCTCTCGACGCGACTGAATTGTCCTGGTCGAGTAACGCGGTTGAAATATTGGTAACGTCGTTGGTGAGCGCAAACGCGATGACCAGCATCTGGAAAACCGGCACACCGAAAACGACCATGCGCATGCGCGGGTCCCTGAACAGCTGCAGGAATTCCTTGATGAGCATATGTCGGATACGGTTGAGCATATTAATTATTCAAGTTTCAGTTTAAGGCGCTTGTGCGCCAGTGTGATCATGATCAGGGCGTACAAGGTCAGAAGAACGGCGTTAAGCCACAGGACATCGACACCGATACCCTTCAGGTAAATCCCCCTGAGCAGAGCAATGAAATATCTCGCCGGGACAATATAAGTTATCGCCTGGATCGGTACGGGCATGTTCTGAATCGCGATCGCGAATCCGGAAAGAAGGATTGTCGGGAGATATGTGCCGAGGAGCGCTATCTGGTTCGCGAGCACCGTTTTTTTCAGGGTTATGCTGAGCATGATCCCGAAAAATAGAGCACCAGTAAGGAATATGGACGCGAGCGCGAAGATCATTCCCGGATTGCCACGGAGCGGCACATGAAACACCCATTCACCCATCGCGACCGCGATCCCGACATCTACCATGCCAATCACAAAATACGGGATGATTTTTCCAACTATCAATTCCGGACCACGCACCGGGGTCGAGATCAGCTGTTCCATTGTCCCGAGCTCCCATTCCTTGGCGACTGTAACGCTTGTCAGCATCGCCGCGATGATCACCATTACGATCGCGATGATTCCTGGAATAATAACGTTCTGTGAGCGGAGGTCAGGGTTGTACCACGCACGCTGTCGCATGTCGATCGGGACAACTATATCCCCGATGCCAAGAAACCGGGTTCTTTTCGCACCAAGATTTCTCGAATGGATCAAACCAACCGCGTTAGCGTAACCAAGGGCCAGGCGTGCGGTGTTCGAATCGCTCCCGTCGGCAATCACCTGTATGCTGACCGTCTGGTTGGTGTTTATTTTTTCCGCAAAATCCGACGGAATCACCACTGCCAGCATAGCGTGTGAATTTTCAAGCTCTGTCTGAATATCACGGTAATTATCGGTGTATCCAATTATCGAAAAATAAGGAGTCCCCTGGAAAAGATCGAGCAGTTCACGGCTTTCAGGACTGTGAGACTGATCCCAGATAATTGTCGGGACATTGTCCAGGTCGAGATTAAGCGCGTAACCGAACAAAAGAATCAGCACTATCGGGATCAGAATCGAGAGAGCCAGGGAACGCCAGTCACGGATTACGTGAATGAATTCCTTCCGTGCCATGGCGAACAGTCGCTGGAATTTAAACATCGTGAATTCCTCCAGCGACATCCTCTTTTTCACTCTCGTCGATCAGTGAGACAAATACGTCCTCCATACCGGGAATTATGAGTTCAATTTTTGGATTTGAAACTCCAGCATTTGATAGCTCACTCCTGATCGCGGACATAGCCGCGTCGGAATCCGATACCCTCGCGTGAAGTCCGGCTCCGAACAACGCGACCTCGTTTATTTCATTCAACGCTTCGAGTTCATCCATGTATTTCTGCGGCTGGTCGAGGCGCACGTCGATGATTTTTTCTTTCATCATCGACGTCTTGAGTTCAAGCGGGCTGCCCAGCGCGATCAACCGTCCCCTGAATATCAACGCGACCCTGTCGCAGTACTCGGCTTCCTCCATGTAATGCGTCGTGATGAAGATCGTAACGCCCTTCCCGGCCATTTCGTAGATCAGATCCCAGAAACGCCGCCGGGAATTAGGATCGACTCCGCTGGTTGGCTCGTCGAGAAAAACGATAGGGGGCTCATGGAGAATCGCGCACGCCAGGGCAAGCCTCTGGCGCCATCCCCCTGCAAGGACTGCGGTCAGGCTTTTCCTGTGCATTTCGAGTCCCGCCATCCCGATCGCCCAGTCTTTTCGCTCTTTGAGTTTTTTACCTCCAAGCCCGTAAATGCCGCCGTAGAAATTTATATTTTCCTCGACGGTCAAATCTTCATAGAGCGAAAATTTCTGCGACATGTAACCGATGTTCAGTTTGATCTTTTCCGGCTGGGTGTTGATGTCGAATCCGGCGACCTTGCCTGTTCCTGATGTCGGCTCCAGCAAACCGCATAACATGCGTATAACGGTACTTTTTCCAGCGCCGTTCGGTCCCAGAAATCCGAATATCTCTCCAGGTGGAACTGAAAAGCTTACATTATCGACGGCGGTAAAATTCCCGAACTTACGCGTGAGGTTCTCCACCTTTACGGCACAGTCACCGTAACTCGCGCTGTTGACATCGGTTATCCCGACAATTTTTTCGGACTCTTCGACGTCGAGGAAACTGACGAAGATATCCTCGAGCGACGCGATCTGCTCACGCATGTCATCGTAATGGATTCCCGCGTCATCGAGAATTTTTTTCGCTTCATCGTGGGTCGTTGAGTAATTTTTGCACACCACATGCACGTTACTTCCGAACACCTCGATATTTTCAGCGTCCAGCCTTTCCATCAGCACATGCGCCGCTTTCCTCGATTCATGGCTGTAAATCCGGAGTATGCTCTTTTTCATCAGTCTACGAACTTCTTCGGGAGTGCCCTCGGCAAGAAGTTTTCCGTGATTCATCAGCCCGATACGATTGCACCGTTCCGCCTCATCGAGATACGCGGTCGTGACAAGGATCGCGACATCCTGCTTCAGAAGCTTATAAAGCATCCGCCAGAAATCGCGGCGGCTCACCGGATCGACTCCGTTCGTGGGCTCATCAAGCAGGAGAACTTTCGGGGTATGCACCAGCGCGCACGCCAGCTGCAGTTTCTGTTTCATGCCACCGGATAAATTTCCGGCGAGCCTTTTTATGAACGGACGCATGTAAGAAAAATCGAGAAGGTCGTGAATTTTTTCTTTTCTACCTTTAGCTGAAAGCCCGTACATGTCGGCGTAGAAGTTGATGTTCTCACCGACTGTCAGATCGGTGTAAAGGCCGAATCGCTGCGACATGTAGGCGAGGTTATCCTTTACCTGTTCCGCCTGCTTCATGACATTGAAACCCGCTATAGTCGCTTCGCCACCGGACGGATCAAGAATGCCGGCAAGCATTCTGAGCGTGGTCGTTTTTCCCGCCCCGTCAGGGCCGACAATCCCGTATATCTCTCCAGGCTCGACATGCAGGCTGAGGGAATCCACAGCAATTAAATCGCCGAAACTTCGTGTCAGATTTTTCGCGATTATGGAATCCAATTATTCTCTGTTAAGATCGATCACACAGTCCGCCGGCATTCCGGGTTTTAATTCGTGGCCGGGATTCTCCAAAGTTATTTTGACAAGGTAGGTAAGCTTCACCCTCTCCTCGGATGTCTGGACCGTTTTAGGAGTGAACTCGGCTTCGTTGCTGATAAACGAGATTGTCCCGGAATATTGTTTTCCCGGATACGAATCCGCAGTGATATTGACCTGCTGGCCGAGAGAAATCCTGCCTAGGCTGGTCTCACTTATGTACGCCTGCAGGTAAACCGTGTCGAGCGCACCGATTGTTACGACCGGTGTACCGGGACTCACCCATTCACCCGGCTCGACGGATTTGCTGAGCACAATTCCGGAGTAAGGGGCGTACAGGTTTGTGTATTCCAGCAACTGAAGTGCCTTATTCAGATTTTCATTCGCGATATCGAACTGCGCCATGGCCTGTTCGATGGTTTCCGGACGCGGTCCCTCAAGAACGATTGAATATCCAGCCTGTGCCTGGTTAAGCGCCGCGCGAGCCTGGTCGATCTGCTCTGGACGCGCGCCTTCAATGAACAGGTCCAGCTTCTGCTGAGCTGCATCCTGGACAGCTTCCGCCTGATGCAAATTTTCAATCGCAAGCTCGTACTGGGTGCTTACGGCGGTAAATTCCCTTTCAGCTATCACGCCTTCGATATACAGTTCATTGAATCTGGCGAGGTCGGATTCCGCCTGGTTAAGCTGCGATTGTGCCGCATCTACTCCAGCCTGCGCACGGGACAAATCCGCTTCGGCAGAGGCAATTTCCTGGCTGCGCGATCCATTCTGAAGAAGTTCGAGCGACGCGCGAGCCTGCTGAACTGAAGCCGCTGCCCGGGAAATATCTTCGGGCCGGCTTCCCGCCTGAAGTTCGGACAGGACCGCATTCGCATAACTTAAACCGGCTTCTGCCAGAGCGACAGCGATCTCCTGATCCGCGCTCGCGAGTGTTGCGATCAGATCTCCCTCCTCGACACTTTCGCCTTCGTTCACATACCGCTCATCGAGGAGTCCGGCAATCTGGAAGCTGAGTCGCGCATCGGTAACCTCGATATTTCCACTGAGAACAATTTTTGTGGCATCCGACTTGTCGCGCGTAAAATAAACGATCGCTGAAATCACGCCTGTTAAAATTAGTGGAATAATAATTAATCTTGCTTTGTGCAATTTATCTTCACCTGTGCCAGGTAGAATTCTAAGGTGCTACCGCGTTTTTGAAGAATTTCCACGCGTCGTTCATGTGGCTTTCAACATCGAAATCGCCACCGGTCAGATGCCATCGCAGATTAGCCGTAACCAGGATCCCCCAGAACTGAATCGCGACAACCGCCGGGTCCAGCGATTTTTTTATTTTTCCGATCCTCTGCCCTTCGCAGATGACATTTTCTATGTTGGACAGAATCTCTTCGACTATCTGCCTGACAGAATCCCTTCTCGATTCAAGCGTGTCACCGTCTGGCAGGCTGAAGACTATCCTGGGAAAAATCACAGCAATTTTCCTGAACTCGTCGAAAGATGCAAGTACACTTCTCAGCGCTTTCATGGCGTCAGACTTTCCCGACACGGCATTCAAAACCAGTCCGATCATTCTGGACTTCGCCAGCTTCATCGCAGCGGCGATCATCTCTTCCTTATTATTGAAATGGCGGTACAGGGCGGACTGGACAAGCCCCAGCCGCGAGGCGACCCCGGGCATGCTGAGAGACTCGAGCCCGTGGTCAGTGATAATTTCAAGAACTATCCCGGCGATCTGTTCCCTGCGTATTTCGGTACTCTGGCGCGGCATAAGTGAATGGGCTTTCACATTATAAAGTGAATGGGCTTTCACGTCAAGATTAAAATAACCGGCATGTCCGGAGCTGAAAATTTATATGTCATCTTATACTTGCTAATGCTAAAATCCGAATAACGCAATGCCCAGCATAAACGTAGAAGACTACATCAAAACAATCTGGTCAATAGAATCCGAACACGAACGCGCTACAACCAAGCGCATCGCACAGCAGCTCAACGTAAAGATGGCGTCCGTAACCGGCATGATCAAGTACCTTTCGTCGGAAGGCTATGTTGCTCACGTGCCGTATAAAGGCGTAACACTGACGGAAAAAGGGCACAAGGTCGCGATGGACATGCTCAGGCGCCACAGGATCATCGAGTTGTTCCTGTCAAAAGCACTCGACATGTCGTGGGATGAGTTGCACGATGAAGCGGAAAATCTTGAGCATGCCGTCAGCGACAGACTTGTCGAGAGAATGTACGAGCATCTCGGACGTCCGGAATTCGATCCCCATGGACACCGGATCCCCGACAATAACGGGGTACTTTCGCAGCCGGAAAGCATCCCGCTTGCGCATCTCGAAATCGGAACCGAGGCGAAAATCCTGGAAGTTCCGGATACCGATCCGGAATTTCTCCGTTACCTGACGGGATTGAAAATCCAGATAGGAAGCACGATAAAAATTCTGGAGAAATCGCCTTTTGAGGGTCCGATAAAAATTCTTATCGGTAAAAATAACTCTGCGATCAGCGTTGAAACGGCACGCAGGATCAAGGTCACCGCGTGAACTCTTCCTTCTATTCGCTCAGTTTAAATTCAACCACCCTATTTTCCAATCCAACCAGTAAAACTTCCCCATCCCCGGTTTGATTCGGAAATGCCAGGACAGCCGCCCCGCTTGAAGGGAAAATTTCCTGGTTCACCATGTCATGGTCGGAATCGTATACGTACAATACCGATCTGTCCCATTGCTCCAGTCCGACCAGTACTGCGAAGTAGTCGTCAGAATCGGGGTCCAGTTTTACCGGTGTGGCTGAGGGTTCGCCGATCTCCCCTGACCATGAATTCGCAAAGGCCATCCCGGTCTATATCGATAATGTTCACGGGAGCTGTCATGTACTCGAGATCGAGCGAGTCGAAAACATTCCCAGACGGGTTCGCGTAGATCATTTTCTGGGTTCCGACTATCCCGATCTCATCTCCTTCATGCTGGTGGACATCCCGGTAGACAATGCCATAGACAATTCCCAGGTTGGAATCGGTAATGAAATCAATTTTAGACAGGAATCCTTCCCCTTCTTCAATATGTGCCGATTCCAGCGATGCCGGCATTTTAATCGGGTTTAAGAGTCCGCCGCATGACGTAGCCGATATTGCAACTGACACACCAGCCAGAATTATGGTAATTCCATGGATTAATTGCCTCATGATTTCACTCCTCCCGATTTTAGGTCAAATTATTATACCGGAAATTTTCGGTATCACTAATTCCTGAGACTCAGCGGTCAGTCTCTGGTTTCAGTCTCCAATAGCTCAGCATCAGGCACAAGCGACCTGCGAACAACTGCATAGACTACCGGGATAATGAACAGGGTCAGAACTGTAGCACTAAAAAGTCCTCCAACCATTGGCGATGCTATCCGTTTCATTACCTCCGAGCCGGTTTCGGTTCCGAACATTATCGGTAACAGGCCGATAAATGTTGTCATCACGGTCATCATTTTCGGGCGTACTCTTTCTACAGCGCCTTCGATTATCGCATGGTTCAGATCTTCGATTGATCGCATTCGACCTTCACGTATAGCATTCCTGACCGCGATATCGACATAAACAAGCATCACGATCCCTGTCTCGGCGGCTAATCCTGCAAGCGCGATGAATCCAACCCAGACAGCCACAGAGGTATTGTATCCGAGAATGAACAGAAGCCATATCCCGCCGACTACGGCAAATGGAAGGGTTAACATGACAATGAGCGTTTGAGTCATCGATCTGAAATGAAAATACAGAAGGAGAAAAATTATCGCGAGTGTGAGTGGGATTACAACCTTCAGCGTTGCAGCGGCTTTTTCCATGTACTCATACTGGCCCGACCATTTGATTGAATAACCCGGCGGCAGGACAATTTCGCCAGAATTTATTTTATCCTCTATCAGAGTTTTCGCTTCTTCGACAAATCCTCCGACATCCCGTCCATGGATGTCGACATAAATCCAGGCGGTCCGGCGTGCATTCTCGGTCTTAATCATCGGAGGACCCTGGGAATATCTCAGGTCGGCAAGCTGCTCGAGGGGAACCATTCCGCCGGGCACCGGGACGAGGATCCTTTTTATGGAATCCAAATCGTCGCGGTAATCCCTTGGATACCTGACGTTGACCGGATATCGCTCAATTCCTTCAACTGTTCGCGTGACATTCATCCCGCCAAGAGCGGACATTATCACCGACTGTACATCGCTGATCGTTAAACCATACCTGGCAATCGCTTCGCGGTCGATATCGATATCGAAATAATTTCCACCGAACGCTTTTTCAGGGAACGATGATAATACTCCGCTGATCGGGGTGATCTCGCTGGAGATCTGTTGAGCAAGGGCAGCAAGGGTCTTGAGGTCGTCGCCCATTATTTTTATTCCGACCGGGGTTTTGATGCCGGTTGAAAGCATATCGATCCTGGTTCGTATCGGCATTGTCCACGCATTTGTCAGCCCCGGGATATCTACTGTCCTGTTCAATTCATCGATAATCTTATCCGTGGTCATTCCCGGACGCCATTCGCTTTTAGGTTTGAGCGTAATGATGGTTTCTATCATCGCGAGCGGCGCCGGATCGGTGGCCGTTTCAGCGCGCCCGATTTTCCCGAATACTGTATTGACCTCCGGTACCTGCAGGATCATCCTGTTGGTCTGCTGAAGCAGTTCCCTTGCCTTTGTGATGCTTATTCCCGGATCGGTTGTAGGCATGTACAGGATGTCGCCTTCATTCAAAGGCGGCATGAATTCGCTCCCAAGCTGCGACAATGGGAAAATGGTCAGGATCAGGATCAGAAGAGTTGCTCCAATGGTCTGCATTTTTCTCTTGAGCAGCCATGCGAGCGCTGGCCGGTAAATTTTAATAAGGAACCGCGAGATTGGATTCTGGCTTTCGGGACGAATGCCTCCCTTTACAAAATAATAAAGCAAAACCGGGATCACCGTAACGGCGATCAGGCTCGACGACGCCATTGCGAATGTCTTTGTGTACGCCAACGGTTTGAATAGACGTCCGGACTGTTCCCCGAGAACAAATACGGGAAGGAAACTTACAGTAATTATTATGAGTGAGTAAAAGAGCGCGGGCCCGACTTCCTTCGACGCGTCAAGGACAATATTAAAGTGGGATTTTCTGCCCTCGTCGCGCTCGAGATGTTTATGCGTATTTTCGACAAGTACAACCGCGGCATCGACCATTACCCCTATCGCTATCGCTATTCCACCGAGGCTCATCACGTTTGCCGCGATCCCGAAAAATTCCATGAGCGCGACGCTTATCAAAATGCCCAATGGAAGAGTAACTATACTTACAAGCGACGATCTGAAGTGGAGCAGAAATACAATACACACAAGCGCGACCACGACAATTTCCTCGATCAGCTTGTGCGTCAGGTTATCGACAGTTTTTTCAATTAACTCACTTCGGTCATAAGCAGGGACGATTTCAATGCCGGGTGGCAGGCCCTTCTTCAATTCTTCAATCCTGTCCTTGACTGCATCGATGACCTTCAGGGCATTTTCCCCGGAACGCATCACGACAATTCCACCGACAGTCTCGCCCTCATCGTTCCATGTTGCAAGCCCTCTCCTGATCTCCGGACCAATGTCCACATTCGCGATCTGCCTGAGAAGAATCGGGGTTCCATCCGAATCCGCGCCTACCGCAATGTTGGAGATATCGTCGACCCCCTCTATATATCCCAGACCCCGAACCATGAATTCGCGTTCCGCCTGCTCGATCAAACGTCCGCCGACATCCTGGTTTGAATTTTTGATCGCCATCGAAACCTGCGATGGTGAGATGCCGAAAGCCTGGAGCGCGTCCGGATTCAGGGTGACCTGGTACTGCTTGACAAAACCCCCTATCGAGGCTATCTCACTCACACCCGGTATGGCAGTCAACTCGTATTTCAGATACCAGTCCTGTATGGATCGAAGTTCCGAAAGGTCGTACTGGCCTTCGTATTCAGGACTTACGTCGAGAACATACTGGTAGACCCACCCGACTCCCGTGGCATCCGGACCAAGTTGAGGGGTTACTCCACCGGGAAGTCGTCCGGAGACATAATTGAGCAGCTCCACAACTCTCGACCGTGCCCAGTACAGGTCTGTCCCATCGTCAAAGATGATGTACACCATTGAAAATCCGAAGAAGGAATAACCGCGAACATTTTTAGCGAAGGGAACCGCGAGCATGGCCGAAGTGAGCGGATACGTTACCTGGTCTTCAACAACCTGGGGGGATTGCCCGGGAAATTCGGTAAATACAATCACCTGTGTGTCGGAAAGATCCGGAATGGCGTCAAGATTGATAGTGCCCATTGCCCGAATGCCAAGAACAGCAAAAATTAGTGAGAAGACAATTATTATCAGGCGATTCTTCAGGCTGTATTCGATGAGGGCTTCGATCATTCGGATTCCTCCGTATGATCAGCCGCCCACTGTACCGGATCGTGAGGTTCCAGATGCATTCCGCATATCGGGCAATCGCCATCTTCATCAATGTAGTAATTATCATCCGGCATCGGACACTTGAATTTTGCGTTCGGATCGTCGGGAGCCAGTCCCGGCCACCCGGATTCCATTGCCATATCATCGTGCTGATCTGCCTCTTCCTGTTCCATTCCGGACGATCCCCCGGCAAGCATTTTATTAAGCGCTTCCTTCAGGCGCGATTCGCTGTCGAGGAGAAACTGTGCCGATGTAACCAGCGTCTGTCCCACCACCAGACCCGAGAGAACTTCCACCATATCGTCGCCGGACGATGCGCCCAGAGTGACAGCCTGCGGCGCGAACCGCCCCCCGGACAGAGAGACAAAAACCACCCGGCTGTCGCCGGAATAAATAACCGCTTCACGTGGTATCAGCAATCCTTCTTCCCTGAGCCTGTTTTCAATTCTGACAGTCCCGAACATTCCGGGCATGAGGCGGCCATCGGAATTGTCGAATGCCATGCGGATTTTTATGTCGCGGGTCTGGCGATCGAGATACGGATATACGTATTCAACCACTCCTTCGAATATTTCTCCGGGAAGATAATCCAGGTCCAGTTTAACGGGAAGTCCGGCTGACACGTACTGGAGCTCGTCTTCATAAACATGCGCGTAGACCCATACCTCAGACAGGTTAGCAATTGAAAAAACACTGGTTCCGGAGCTGATGTAATCGCCTTCCCTGAGCCCGCCACCGGTGCTTGCGCTCATGCCGCCGCCAGAGTCTCCCATGCCTCCGCTGCCTGGCGACCCACCCATTCCCGACATACCTCCCCCTGATGCACCGGATGAACCCGAGGAAATTCCACCGCCGCCGGAACCATCCGATCCGATTGAAATTACAATCCCATCCATTGGGGAGACGATTGTCAAAGCTCGTTTAGATCCTGTGCGTTTTATTTCTGCGATCTCGGAATCGGAAATACCGAGGAGCCTCAGGCGCTCAGCAGCAGCCGACGCCAGTATCGAATCTCCCATGCGTGTGGCTATGATAAGCTCTTCCTGAGCTGAATAAAGTGTCGGCGAATAAAAATCGAACAGCGGATCGCCCTCGGAGACCTCGTTGCCGGGCGACGTTATGTACAATTTTTCGATCCAGCCGTCGGTACGGGTGGAAAGAACCACATAATTATCCTCATCGTAATCCACATGCGCCGACGCGCGTATCGATTTCTCGATAGGACCCGTCACAACCTGTGCGTAGCGCACACCTATACTTTGAATTATGGACGGATCGATGGTCACACCCGCACCACCCATTACCTCATCCTCATAAACCGGGACAAGATCCATTCCCATGGGCGATTTTCCTGGCTCATCGCGAACATAGGTCGGGTCCATCGGCGCGACCCAGTAAAGAATTTTTCTTTCGCCCTCCGGAACGGCGGATCCTCCCCCTGTTTCAAGTGGAACCAGGTTCATCCCACAAATGGGGCACTGTCCCGGTTCATCCAGAATCACTTCGGGATGCATGCCGCAGGTCCATTTTGTGGATGATTCAGCAGACGCCGTTCCCGCTGATGAATTTTTATTGCACGCAACTCCACCTGATGATATTCCTGCTGCGAGAATTATAAAAATAAGGAGGGGAATTGTTTTTTTATTTTTCAATTTATTTAAAAAGTTCATAACTGTTCGCCTTCCACCCGGATTGAATGACCGATCAGCTTTTCGATCTCGATGTACGCGTTTCGCCGTTCGTATTCGATGTTGGCGAGATCCATCCTCGACATCAGCAACGATAACTCCGAGCCGATCAGGTCGTTGAAATTATTCTCGTTCGACGTATACCCCGACCGGACGACATTCAGAGCGGCGTCAGCCGCGGGAATAATTTCAGTTCTGTAAACCGATGTCGAACTTCGCATCTGGTTGTACCGGGTGACCTGCATGCGGATCATGCCTGCGATCATGTTCGATTTCGCGTCGAGCATCTCTTCCATCGCGGATTTTTTATTCATCAGCTCGATGGCATACGAAAAATCAAGCGGATAATTTGTCGAGCGGTGATCAAGCATCGGATTGAACATGAAACTCATTGAGCCCATGTCCGAGTCCATATCCATCCCGGACGAACCGGAAGCGCCTGTGTCCATGGGCATACCTGAGCCCATATCAGTCCCGTCCGATTCCATTTCGGACCCAGCCGGCATCGATCCACCCGTCTCCATGTCCATATTCATATTACCCGTCGACGAATCAAGAGAACCGATATCCCGGCCCTGGAAATAAGTGAATCCATTTGTCAGGTCGGGATCTGCACGCCTGAGTGTCATCTCGACCATCGAATCCATTTTATCGATCATGGAATCGATCTTCGCCAGCTCGGGATTGGCTTCCATAGCCAAGTCAGCGACCGGTTGAAATGAAAGCTCCGATGATGGTTCATCAGCCCACTGGATATCAGGAAATTCGGTATCCGCGGGAAGGTCGAGCAGCGACGCGAGGGATCCATAAAGTCCGGTTTTCATGCTTCGAACCCGGGAGAGCATGTCGCGGCGCGAATCGAGTTCTGTATCAATTCTGATCAGGTCCGAAAATGACCTGGTCCCGGAAACGTACTGCGCCTGCGCGACCTGCTTCAATACCGACAACCTCGAAACACTGGCTGAGTTGATGGCTATGAGTTCCTCCTTGTTCCGTATTTTCGCGATGACATCCCTGGCTTCAGCGATCAGGTTTACGCCCTCGGTAATGTAATCGTAATACGCCGCGTCGACATCGGATTCGACAACCTGCCCCCTCAATGAAAGCATACCGGGAGCGGGATAATTCATCTGGATCATTCCACGCTGGTATTCTTTTCCCAGCCCAAGCGACATACCTTCCGAAAATCCACGGTACGAATTCAGGACATCCTGCAAAAAAATTGACTGGGGATATCGATTCAATGACGCCTGCCAGTTCTCATGGGCGCGGCGCAACCGTGGCGACCTGGCGATTGCAAGAGAAAGAATGTATTCCTCGCTGACCGGCTGAAGAAATGCCATGTAAATGTCGGACACCTCAAGAGACGCAAGTTCGTTAACAGTGCCCGGATCGCTGTAAGGATATCTTTCAAGAAGGGCTGAAACCGGATTCCTGCCTGCGGATTGCTCGTACAGCGACATAATCTCCGTATAATCCGGGCTGGAGGCCGCTGGTCCAATTTCGGATGTAGCCGAGTCGATCGATTCGCCGAGTCCTATAAAATCGTTGAAGACGTCCGATTCGCCGTTATACGCGGCGTCTCTCGATCCGGAATAATTCGACGCGAACGATGTGGCGGAGAAAAATGTCAATATGAAAATTGCAGCGAACAAAATTTTGATCGGCTTCATTGTTCCTCACCCCCGGGACCAAATATCTCGATTCCGGTAAGTTTGTGCAGGTCGGCAAGTGTCTTCAGGTAATCCGCTTCGGCTCTCGCAAGCGCAAGGGAAAAATTCTGAACGACCAATCTCGTCTCAATAAGGGTCATGAAATTTATTTCCCCGTTTTCGTACCATGTCTGTGCGAGCTCGGCTGAATTGACCGCGTCAGGAACCAGTGTGTCGCGATAAAGAACGACCAGCCGTCCCTGGTTCTTTGATTGCCAGTAAATTTTCTCGACATCGTAGTAGGCCTGGTTTTCGGCATTCTCGAAATCGCTTCTCGCCGCGTCGAGACCGGCTTCCGCTGAATCGATCCTCGCCTCATTTTTGCCGCCCCAGACGGGAAGGGTAACCCCGAACATGAATCCCCATGCGTCATCGCCGCTGGTTAAAGCCTCTCCCATCATTGACTGCCCGATGAAGTTGTACATGAAGCCCAGTGAAAAGTCGGGATCATCCTGTGCCCGCGCAAGGTCTACATTCAACTCAGCCTCCTCAACCGAAACCCCCGCAAGCGCAAGCTCGTGGCGGTACTCAATTACCCGATCATAGATTGGCTCAAGTTCAAATTCCGCTACAGAAACAGATGGAAGAATGAAATTATCGAAATCACATGAGGGATCCAGACCCAGGAGGCGCCGGAGGTTCGCTTCCTCGGCCCGA
>DASWIV010000267.1:0-23474 GCA_036397475.1 bacterium | reverse complement strand
CCTGAATCCGTCGAAGAAATTCACCATCGGAACTTTAGTCTTATATGTCGCGATATGGCTGACAATAGCCAGGTCATGGACTTCCTGTGGTGATGCTGCCGCCATTAAGCCGAAGCCCGTTCCCCTTGTCGCCATCACATCGCTGTGGTCACCGAAAATGGACAATGCGTGTGTAGCTACAGTCCTGGCAGAGACATGAAAAACCGTCGGAGATAATTCTCCCGCGATCTTGAACATGTTCGGGATCATCAACAGCAACCCCTGTGACGCGGTAAATGTAGTCGCCAGTCCGCCCTGCGACAACACACCATGAACCGCACCCGCTGCACCCGCTTCCGACTGCATCTCGCTTACCTTTACCCGCTGCCCGAATAAATTCAAAACCCCCTTTGCGGACATTTCATCGGCTATTTCTCCCATATTTGATGACGGCGTAATAGGGTATATCGCAGCGACATCGCTGAATGCGTAAGCTATATACGTCGCAGCAGTGTTACCGTCTATCGACTCGAATTTCCTGGACATCTTTTACACCTCTTGACACCCTGAAGGGGGCATCGTACGGACTTTGTGACAAATTACACAAGCAATATCAGTATAAATCTAACCCCGACCACCTTCAAGAGAATTCAGATTATTTTATTATTTAACTCAGGAAAAGTTTTCATACAGGCTCATTTGAGCCGATTTACTGAAAAATTTTCTACTATGGAAGCGATGGAAGCCTGCCTTGAAGCGTTTTTATCAGTGCCTGGGTTCCCTTCTTCAACCCTTCGAAATAATTCCCCTTGCTCAGGCTGGATATAAATTCAGCTACAATTGCATCCCCTTCCTCTTCAGGAAGTACTGGCTCGAGACCGCTTCCGATCTCGCTCTCCAGATGCTGGTCCTTGATGCAAAGAAGAAAAAGAGCACCGCGATTGACACCCTCTTCCCCGATTCCCCAGTGATTGTAAAGCAAAAATGCGTATTCCGACGGGTGAAGGTATCCTGTACTCTGTATGATCGCGATAACTATCGGCACATCGGTTTTATGAAAGAACGATGTTACCATGCTGGCAAGTTCTCCGGATTCTCCCTCCGAGAGAATTCCAGCATAATCGTTTACCGCTCCACGTGGGTCCGGAAGTTGAACTTCTTCCTTTATAATTGACACCGGAGTGCTGCATCCCTGGCAGCTTCCTGCGTCATCGTCCACTTCACTGCCGCATAAATTGCACTGTATCATCTCAAGTCACCATTATATCCCACTGATGTCATATTTGTACTACCAGCCTCCAGACGCTCCACCGCCGCCAGAACTGCCGCCGCCAAATCCTCCGAATCCGCCTCCACCGCTGAATCCGCCGCCAGAACTGCTTCCTCCGGATGACCATCCTCCCCAACCGAACCAGTCATCGTCGCGGCTGGAATCCTTGAGTATCGGAATTGTCTTAAGCTTGCTGAATTCATTCGCGCAGACCGTGCAGGCATACGCCATTTTCCTGATTCCGGAATGCGAGTAGGTCGCGTCGAGAATGGCTTTGTCGGATTCAAGCTTAACCCTGCTTCCGCATCTCGGGCATTTTATCCGTACTGCAAGCCACATCAATAGACCGATGATTAATGCAATTACCGGCACAAAGATCAGTTTTGTCAGATTGATCTCAGAGGTCGTGGAGTACGGCTCTCCTTCAACTACTCCCTTGATCTGCTCACAGGCTGCGATTAATCCTCCGCCATAATCATCCTGCCTGAACAATGGAACGGCTTCCCTTTCCATTATATGCCTTGCCATCGAATCGGGAAGCACACCCTCGATTCCGTATCCCGTCCGCACGACCCACTGGTGGTCGTTTATCGCGATTAAAACAAGGATCCCGTTATCGGAGTTCCCTTTGCCAATACCCCACGAGTTGAACAACTGGGTGCCATAGTCATCAATACTGAGGCTTTCGGTCGAATCGATTATTACAACCGCGAGCTCAACAGAATTTATCTGTTCCAGGTCCTCGCACAGAGCCTTCAGCCTGCTGTACTCGACCCCATCAAGTACCCCAACACGGTCAGTTATATAACCTTTCGGCTGTCCGAGCTGGTTAATGGACACCGCGTACGAGGGTATCGCGATCGATAAGATTACAATCGCTATAATTCCTGAGTAAACCTGTTTTTTCTTTTGCCGGATAATAGAGATCATTTTCACTTAATTAATATCGGGATGCTTGATGATTTTTAATCTGGGTGGACATCAGTGTTTGCCTTTGACTGGTTGAATTTGATTAGAAGCGTGAAGATTACCACGACTCCCAGTACTATCAAAGGTATGTAGATGCTCATTATGAATTTAGAAACCGTAACAAGATCCTTGACGGAGAGTTCCGGAACATCTTCATCCTTCTCCTCCTCTGAGCCCGGTCTGTTGATCCGGTGCGACGGCTTATCTTTCTTTGATTGCCCAGTTGATTTTCCAGGTTGTAATTCATTTTCATTGATAATTTCTCTAACACGCAGGGCCAGGTTGATCAGCCCCTCTCCGTAGTTGCGAGCCTGGAATTCACCTACAGAACTTTCTTCCACGATATGCCTGCAAAGTACATCCGGAAAAAGTTTCTCCATTCCGTAGCCTGCCCGAAACACCCATTTATGGTCGTCGACCGCCATTGAAAACAATAATCCGTTATCAGCATCTTCATGACCGATTCCCCACTCATTAAAAAGATCGGTGGCGTAAGTGTTTATATCCGCATCGCCTAAGGTATCGATAATAACAATTACCAGCTGGACCCCTGTATCGTCATCGAGAAATTCGCAGGTATCCGTAAGGGTCACATAATCGGAACCGGACAGCACAGCCGCATAGTCGCTGACATATCCCTCCGGATCGGGAAACATGCCGCTTTTTTCATCTTCGCACTTCCCGATGATCCCGGTTACCGTCAACAATGCGGTAAGAATGATGACTGAATATTTCGCTCCTGCAGTCCACATTACATTCATTCTTTCTCGCGGACCTGGATTATTCTGCGGGATCAGTCCAGGCGGCCAAAATCAATTCCGAACATTTTTTCCATTAGACCATTCAGCGAATTATTGTATACCTCTTCCGCTTCAAGATAGTTATTTTTTTCAGTGGAATACCGGTTTCTGACGCCTTCCATTTCAGTCTGCAGATCGATAAATGCAGGCTCATTCCTGGACTCCCTGCAGCCCCTGTTGATCTCGTTCCATGCGTCGGTGCAGATATCCCATGTGTGCTCGAGTTCTCCGATCTGAGCGACATCATGCAAGCCATTTACCTGGTCTATGGCATCTTCGACAATTGCCTCAACATCGGCGCCACAGCCGAATCCGGTCATCCTGTTAAAAATATCCGGGACCTTTTCAAGCTGGGTTCTCATCGCGGCGCGTTTAGCGATAGCGACGTTATACTTTTCCTGTACTGAATTCCTTGCTATCACTCCGCTGATTACAAATAACAGGGTAGCGATGACAATAATCCCGATACACCCGACAATCGTTATTTTTCTCGACTGCTGGAACCTGGAGTCATTTTCGTTAACGGTCATTTTTTAATTTCCCCCTTGGCTTGAGAAATCAAGCGACGGAACTTCCCTGGACCCCATGAAAATGAAAAGCTCCATCGACGAAAATCCTATCATTCCCGAGATCACATTTCCCGGAAACTTCAGAATGAAATCATTATACGCTTTCACGATATTGTTGTAATTGCTCCTGCGCCTCGCTATGTCCTCCTCGATATCAAACAACTCCGTCTGCAGCTCAAGAAATCCCTGGTTTGCTTTCAGGTCGGGATACGCTTCCCTCAGTGCAAGAACTCCCGCTACATGCTTCGACAAGTCAGACTCCTCGTCTCCCCTGACCTGCACTCCAACCGCCGCTTCAGTCCGGAGCCTGCTCACCCGTTCCAGGGCCTGCTTTTCATGGACAGCGTATCCCTTCACAACCTCGATTATAGCGGGGATAAGGTCGGATCGTTTTTTCAACTCGACATCTATCTGCGACCATTCGGCCTCAGCGGTGTTCCGGAGCTGGGTTAGCCGGTTGTACGCGTAAAATACGTACCCGAATATTACCAGTAAGAGTGCTACCGTAAATACAAGCAGTGGGATCATAAAAATTATTTCAGTTTCTCAAGAATGTATATATTTCGCGCAACTGCCAACTCCCTGACCCCAGGAATATGAATCAATGGCCAGAGAACAGGATGTGCCGACGTTCGCTTGCGCCATTTTACTTTAAGTTTAGCGCGTTTTGACAGGTATTTCTCGAAATCGGTAATCCTGATATGGTTCAGCGCATTTTTAAAGTGATCAAGCTGCCTGCGTGTAAATGTCTCTATCCCATCCCGGTCCGTTTCGTCGCTTACCATTTTTTCACTTTCCGCGAGTATCCTCACTGATTCAATAACATCACTTTCACTCCAGAATATATGGCTCCACCAGGTCCGGAGAAAATCCGCGAGGTGATGTCCGTTATACGCTCCCCAGTGAGCGAAATCAACGGTCATTTGACCGCCAGGCGCAAGAACCCGCTCGCATTCTATGAGCGCTTTTTCCGGATCGGGAAAATGCTCGAATGCGTCTGAACAGGTGATCAAATCAAAATATCCATCAGGAAACGGCAGATTCGACGCATCACCCAGAACAAATTCAACGTCCACTTTTTCTCCGGGAGGCACTAAATACAATCTGGCGTTCTCCGCCTGAGTGATCATATCA
This sequence comes from bacterium, assembly GCA_036397475.1. Classification (GTDB taxonomy): domain Bacteria; phylum JAJVIF01; class JAJVIF01; order JAPKYR01; family JAPKYR01; genus DASWIV01. The sequence goes on along the minus strand of DASWIV010000267.1, from coordinate 18,753 downwards.
GCCGACGCGTCCAGTCCGCAGACCTTATCAGGCTTCAGGCTGGCGTAATAACACGATTTCCCGCCCGGACCGCATCCAAGGTCCAGTATATTTTTACCCTCGATTGTTACCTTATCGCTGAAAAATCTTTCCCAGACCTTTTCCCCCTCATCAAATTCCCACCTTGAATACGCTATGGGGTCATCGGACGGTTTCCGGTATTTGGAATGCTGGCGATTCAGCCGTACTAGCCATGATCCTGGCAGACCCATATTACGAATCATCTCCGGAGAATAGAACAGTAATGAATGCCTTAAATTAATTATCCGTATATTATCTTAAAAGGTTGTCAACAGGCGCATAATCGTCTGTTAGCACTAATGCCGTTGACAAGCCCGACGGCGCCGTATCGTAAAGCTTGTATGCGCTTTGATAAAAGCCCTGCGGAAATTCCGATCGCCTGGTATTTACAATTGACTGCGCCCTCGAAAGCAGATCCTGTCTTGTTAAGCGTTGACTGTCCTTTGTCGCGATTATTACCACATTCTGCGATTCATCGGCGGCGAACATGTAAAGCTGGGGAAAAACTTCCGACATGGTTTTGTAAATCGACGTGATTATCCTGTGCTCCTCGCCGCCGTAGACCGTCCCGATCACATTTATGGCGAAAACGCCGTCATCCTCAAGCCTGTCATTTACGATCAGGAAATACTCATATGTCGCCAGGTGAAATGGCACGAAGGTGCCATAAGCATTCGACGTGTACGAATCCTGAAAGATCATATCGTACTTATCCTGATTGCTTCTTAAATATCTCCTCGCGTCGTCAACAACCACCGGCATTTGATTCCGGTCGAAGAAAAAATATCCTTCCGCGACATCGACAACCGCCGAATCGATCTCGACAGTCAGGTCATCAAGTCCGGGCTGAAAATGGTTGAACAGCCTCTGGATCGAGCCTCCCCCTAATCCAAGCATACAGACATTCTCCGCATCGGGCTTGAACAGGGCAGTATCAAAAAACAATTCCGCGTAATCGTAATGCCCCCTGAGTGGGTTGGTGACATCCACGGTTGTCTGGTAAAAATTGTTGTCGAATCTCAGCGCCCGGATATTTCCGTTCTGCGTGACCCTTATTCGATGGTATGCGCTGTCGAATTGATAGATGACCTCTTCCTGGTCGAGCGCATATGTCCGCCCTCCCATCGGCAGCAACAGTAACATCAGAACAGAAGTAAGATATATTTTCTTCATTGTAAGCAACCCTCCATTAATTCACCGACAGATTTTAACACATAAAAAGAAAACCCCTGTACAGGGGTTCTAATTCCTTCATTTATCAATGGTGCTCAGGTACCCATTCCTACTCTCTGCTGGATCTGGAACGATTTCCCTTCCGTTCCGAACGACTGCATGATCACCATCTCAACAGTGTGGAGATCCTTGATCGTCCTGCAACCAAGTACTCCCTGGGCTGTACGGATCGCTCCGAGTAAATTCAGGCTTCCGTCATTACGCCCTGTCGCAGGTCCCTTGATTATCTGTTCGAGTGTACCGAGCTGCTGGACATTAATCCTGCTCCCCCGTGGAAGGTTAGCGTCTCCAGTTGCCATACCCCAGTGGAATCCCTTTCCGGGACTCTCGACAGCTCTAGCGAACGAGCTGCCTATCATCACTGCATCCGCTCCTGCGGCGAGTGCTTTCACAACCTCGCCACCCTTACTCATTCCACCATCTGTGATGACTGCAACCATCCGCCCGCTTTCCCTCATGTAATCGTCGCGGGCTTTTGCCACATCCGCGGTTGCCGTGATCTGTCCGGCTCCTATGCCAAGCACGCCCCTTGAAGTACAGGCTGCGCCCGGTCCTATTCCAACCAGCAATCCGCTGGCTCCGGCTCTCATAAGATCCAGCGCTACCTGGTATCCGACACAGTTTCCCACAATTACCGGTATATCCAGGTCGGAACATAGCGAGTCGATCCTGAGAGGCTCCGCCCTGGACGAATGATGTTCATTGGATGTGACTGTAGACTGGATCACCAGCAGGTCAAGTCCCGCCCCAACCGCTGTTTTGCCTATTGTCCGCCCATACTGAGGCGTTACGCTGGCAGCAGCTATCGCACCTGACGCTTTTAATTCTTTAACTCTCTTCTGTACATATTCCTCTTTCAGCGGCGCTGAATATACTTCCTGTATTACTCCGGTGGCATTATCGGGCGACGCCGCCCGGATCTTGTCGAGCGCTTCCGACGGGTCGTCGAAGCGGCAAGCCACACCAAGCAGGTTCAGGACAGCCAGTCCTCCAAGCCTGGTAAACAATCCGGCTGTACTGACATCCACCGATGAATCCATAGCCGCGGCGATGATCGGGATTTCAAACTTGAATTCTCCAATTGAAAATGAGGTGTCTACATCTGCGGGATCGATAGTTCTCGTTCCCGGGATAAGCGCAACCTCATCGAAACCGTATGAGTATCGAGCTTCTCGGCCCAGGCCGACCTCTGGTGACATCTTAAAACCCCTTTTGTGGATATAAATAATGTCCTGCCGCTTTTTTCATATCGAGCAGGACATCCTGAATTTAATCGATCCATATTAGCAGGCTTAAAGATTTTGTCAAGCGAAACTTCCCTCGCAAGCGCAAATTTTACAGGGGAACCCGCATATTTCTATGGTTTAAATTCATCTTTTTCGATATCGGCTTCAGGAAATCACTCCACACGTTGGCCTATAGCCAGGAAGTATCCGTCGGGATCGATCAGCTTAACTTCCCTGGTTTTGTAAAATGTGTTCTCGATATCCCCGACCTGAAATCCATCTGCTGTAAGCCTGGCATGGACTTTTTCAATATCGTCCACCGTGAAATATATTTCTGTGTCCTCGTGTCCCGGACGCCGTATGTTTCGAGGAACTTTACTTTTGCCTGTTGCGATATAAATATGATAATCCCCATTTGCCATATTGGCGAAAAACCTGACATCGTCGTGCCTGTACTCCCCCACTACCTCAAATCCCAGGGCTTTCTCATAAAATTCCACTGTCCGATCGACATTTTCTACAATTAACGCTGTTACCATAGAATTGATTTTCATTTTTGCTCCTTAAGAGTCTTTAAGGATAATTGACTATATCAGAACCTGCAAATAAACTCACAGCGATGGAAAGTTCCGGAAATGAAATATCGGCAGACCGCTCGAAAATAAAGTCGTTCTCCAGGATCAGGCTCTACGCAGGTTACCTGTACCTGCTCCTGATTCTGATATTCGCGACTCCAAGGCTGAGCCCGGTAATTGTCGGGGCACCACTCATTATCCTTGGGATTTTTCTTAGAATTGTCGCTCGTGGAACCATCGTAAAAGATATTGAGGTAACGACCCACGGCATTTACAGTGTGACCCGTAATCCGATCTATCTGGGCAGTGCGTTGATCGGGCTCGGATTCGCGCTAATCGGAACCAACCTTTGGATTTTTTCCTGTTACTTTCTTATCCTTTTCCCTATATATTATTACCAGATACTTCTCGAGGAGGATTTCCTGTTTTCAGTCCACGAACCGGCTTTCCGGGAATATATGATGTCAACGCCGAGGTTTCTTCCCGACTTCAGGCGTATGAAAGATATTACGGCATATATGAAATTCTCAAGGCTGGAAGGAACCGGTGAAATTCCATCATCCGGACTCATTCTCCTGATTGAAGCGGCGGTCCTTTTTATTCACAGGTCCTGGTTTACATTGGCATGAGTGAAAAATGGTCCAACATTCTGATTGTGGATATAGCGTTCATCGGCGACCTGCTGATGTCGACGCCCGCTATTGAATGCCTGCGGAAACACTTTCCCGATTCAAAGATAGATATTCTGGTCGCACCGCAATGTGTAGATGTTATCGAAGACAATTCCGATATCAATGACGTCCTTGTTACCCGGATGAAGTCCGGAGGACTCGACGCGATCCTGGAAGAATCAGCCCGGATCAAAGATAGAAAATATGACTCCGTTATCTGCTTCCATCGTGGCCACGGTACCTTATTCATGCTATTCAAATCAGGCATAAAAAACCGGATTGGTTTCACCCACGGTGGCCGTGGCTTTTTCCTGACCGGAGGCGTTCCTTTTCAAATTCTGAAACATCGTACATGGAATCATCTTCATCTACTCGAACAAGGTGCGGGGATTCCTGTCGATTACTCATTTCCGGCAAAAATGGTTGTAATAGATGAAGCGATTGCTTCAGTCCGGGATAAATTAAATGGCACGGATTCAGATAAAGGAATCTACGCTGTCAATCCGAATGCTGCGTGGAAAACGAAACGATGGCATCCCGAAAGATTCGCTGAATTGATCAATAAAATAGGAAATTCGGGTATTCAACCAGTCCTCGTTGGAGCAAACTCCGATATCGACACCGTCAAACTGGTAGAATCCATGGTGAATTTCCCTCTTCTTAATCTGACCGGCCAGACATCCCTCAAGGAACTGGCGGCTCTGTTCAGCATATGCCGATTTGTGGTCACAAATGACTCCGGTCCCATGCATATCGCTCAGGCAGTCGGGTCAAAGGTAATTTCCATATTCGGACCAACAGATCCCAGGCGATGCGGTCCCTGGATGAGCGAAAACAGTCCGATCCAGGCTGAAATCGACTGTATCAGGTGCTACAGGAAATCCTGCTGGCATATGAGTTGCATGAAGAAAATTGCCACGGACCAGGTTCTGGACGCAGCCAGATCTTTACAAGATTAGTGGAAATTCTTTATTATTTTATAAGTAATTTAATTAAACTTATACACATTAATTCTGGCTTTTAATACATTTTACACTAAACTAATACAATTTAATTGCTTCATTAGTGGAAAATTTACTGCCATGATTGTATAATTATCGCCATGGATGCCTTGAATCCAAGGCTGATTATGCCCGCTATACATGGCGGTACGCCAATTCGTTCCGATTACCTCCACTTCGCCAAACCAGTCCTCTCTGACCCTGAGATCGACTCTGTGGTGAAAACTCTCCATTCCGGATGGCTGACCTCCGCATCAGTGGCGCATGACTTCGAACTTGCCTTTGCGTCCTATACCGGCTCTCTCAGCGCCTGCGCACTTAATTCCTGTACAGCGGGGCTGTTCCTCGCCCTGAAAGCCTTCGATATCGGCCCGGGAGACGAGGTTATCACCACTCCCCTGACATTTGTGGCAAGCGTAAATGTCATTGAGCATGTGGGAGCGAAACCGGTATTTGTGGATATTGATCCCGATACCTGGTGTCTGAGCATTCCAGGGATATCCGAAAAGCTTAATAATAAAACAAAAGCGGTAATTCCTGTCCATCTCTACGGGTACCCTTGCAACATGACGGAACTTCAGGAAGTCCTTGATGGAAGAAGTGTGAAAATCGTCCAGGATTGCGCTCACGCGGTGGAAAGTGAGCATCATGGCTCAAACCTTGGCTCGTACCCGGATATCGCCTGCTACAGCTTCTACGCGACCAAGAACATCACCACAGGCGAAGGTGGAATGGTCGTCTCGAACGATGCCGACATAATTGAGAAAATACGCATCCTCGCACTTCATGGGCTCGATAAATCGGCCTATAATCGCTATGAACAGGGCGGAAATGCTGTCTACGATGTCCAATACCCCGGTTATAAGTTCAATATGCCGGATATTCTGGCTGCGCTGGGTATTGAAGGTCTGAAACTTGTCGAAGAGAGATATATGCGGCGGGATGCCATATGGAACCGCTACAGGTCGGAATTGTCCGGCCTGCCCGGGATTATTTTGCCGCCTGACGCCCCCCCAGCCGACCGTCACGCCCGTCATATATTCGCGGTTGGGATAGATAAGGAAAAAGCCGGTATCGGTCGCGATGACCTGATAATCGCGATGAAAGCCGAAAATATTGGAACAGGAATACATTTTACGCCGGTACATCGATTCAGTTATTACAGTGAGAAATACGGAATCGACCCATCCAGCCTTCCCGTGGCAGATAAGCTTGGAAACCAGCTCGTCTCATTGCCGCTCACTCCTTTCCTCTCGGATCAGGATGTCGACGATGTGATTAGCGCTATTCAAAAAATAATTTACTACGGATCGAAAGTCACTTTATGACCCAGGAGTAAATCTAACACGTCATAACCAAACAGGTAGTGAAATGCACGATAACACACAGGCAGAAACTCAATACCTCCCAACAAACCAGAACCCCAGTACGGATTCTACTACGGAGCGCTCGACCGGAGTCAAGCGCTCTTCCGGTATCGCAATTGATTCGCCCGACGCGAATGTCGCAGCCAGGACAGCCACGAAAAAGAAATCTGGCTCTAAGCCTAAAAAAACGGCGAAAAAACCTGCAGCAAAGAAAAAAACCGCGGCCAAAAAAGCTGTTTCTAAAAAACCTGTAAAAAAGAAGACCGCGGTGAAAAAGTCCACATCAAAAAAGAAGCCTGCCGCGAAGAAAACAGCCGCAAAGAAGACAGCTTCCAAAAAGCCTGCCGTGAAAAAAACAGCTGCCTCTAAAAAGAAAGCAGCCACGTCCAAAAAGAAAGCGACAGCTTCCAAAAAAGCTCCGGCGCGAAAAACCGCAACCAAAACTGCCGCAAAAAAGAAACCGGCTTCAAAACCTAAACCCACGGCTAAAAAGAAGCCAGCCAGTAAATCTACTAAAAAATTTACCGCGATGGCGTCCAGGACATCAAGGCGAAAACCGCGTGTATATTCAAGCCGCTCGAGCCTCGAAAGCTTCTTTATCGGCGATCAGGTTATTTTCAGGGCAGTACGCGACTGGAATGACCAGCACAAACTTGTACGAATGCGCGGAATTGTTGTCACAAAAGGTATGGACTCCACTTCCGGAATGAACTTTATTGAGGTAGAATTTGAAGTAGAATCAATGACCGGAGAGATGGTCAAGCAGACTCGACGGTTCTTTGTAAAATAATTTCCCGAAGGCACCGGCGGAATCTAATTCCCGGAGGGAATCATGTCAGAAATAAAGCTTTATCAATCGCGAATGTTAATTCCAGTAATTTTCGCCATGTCTCTCATTTTCATCCCGGCAGTAGCCAACGCCGCCACGATCGACGAGATCATCACCATGAATAATTCCGGCGTTTCGGGCGAACTCATTGTCGAGGTTCTCGACGCTACCGGGATCGATGACCCTATCGATCTCGACACCCTGGAATACCTCGAATCAATCGATATCGATCCATATGTCCTTGGATACCTCAGAGCAATTTATAACAACAACGTGGATGAAGTTGAGGAGTACGTGCTGGATGGCGATTACGATAAATCCGGTACGCACTGGAACTACGCTGGTGGCGACGGTTTCAGCCATGGGGGAACCACCTACAACCCGAACAGCGACAACAATTACAAGTATAACTACGACCGGTCGCGCAGAAACGATTCATGGGGTATCGACGACTACCTGAGAAATTACAACGGCAATACGAGCGTCTACATTTACGAACCGCCTGTGTATTACATGTACTCCAATCCGTATGGAGCTTACCGGTCGCCACGATACTATTACAATAACGGATACTGCGGAACTTCCTATTATTCACCGTATTACTATAGTGGGGGCTCGCGTTATTACTACGATAACGGATATTATGGTGGATTTGGCGGACGATCTCATCACTACAACCGCAATTACAACTATGGCTCTTTCGGAAGTTTCTTTTTCAGTGATGACGACTGGGGAATCAGGCTAAGTTTCTAGCAGATTTTAAAACCGGATATTACACCCTCCTAAATACCGGGAGGGTTTTATTTTGCCCTAAACTCCCGGACCGGCGCCGAAGTAGACATTAATTGTCAGGAATGCAGAAGATGCAGCATAAGCGTAGAACTGCCGGATGAAGAACCCACCCACAAAATACAGCGTGATAAAAGCAAACGGCGGGATCATTGCGTAGCGGTACGTCGTGTCCGGATAAAATCTTGTCTCATCATCCGGTTTGTCCAGGAACATTATTTTCACGACACGCAGGTATATGAATGCCGACACCACCATATTGATTATAGCGGCGATAGCCAGCGCATACAGGTGGACATTCGGTTCCAGCACAGGCATAAGCACAAAATATTTCGCCGCGAATCCCGCCATAGGTGGAATTCCCGCAAGGCTTAGCATGCATACCAGCATTGTGTATGCTGAGGGTGGAGCCCTGTGAACCAACCCCTTGTACGCGTTGAAGTGAGTGCTGCCGGTATGATGCTGGACTATTCCGACAATCAGGAATGTTCCCGTGTTCATGATCGCGTAGACGACCATGTAGTGGAGCATTCCCATGTATCCGAGGCTCTGGATAGCTGTGTTCGCGTTAACCTCGGCAAGTACCCCTGCCGCGCAAAGGCCCAGAAGCATATACCCCATCTGGCTGATAGATGAATATGCCAGGAATCGCTTCATGTCCGTTTGGCGTATGGCGAACAGGTTCCCGAGCACTATCGACAGCACGGCGCAAATCTGCATCATGGGGAGCCACAGGTCGGCAACTGTAGATAATCCGAGCAAAAATACCCTGATAAAGACAGCCGCGGTTGCGATCTTCGGTGTTACCGACAGGAATGTAGCTACCGATATCGGTGCGCCTTCGAAGACGTCGGGCAGATACATATGGAATGGAGCAATTGCGAGCTTGAACCCTATCCCAACCATGAAGAATATTACACTTATCAGCAGGACCGGAACCATTGATGGGTCCTCGAGCCGCACCTGGTGCAGGGCAACCTTCATCTCGTAAAGATTTGTCGTCCCCGACAATCCGTACATTATCGCGAAACCGAATACCATGAACGCCGAGCTCAGAGAACCCAGCAGGAAATATTTCAGCGCTGCTTCGGTGCTTGTTGGTTTTGATTTCAGCCACGCGACCAGGATGTAAGTGGTAATCGCTACAAATTCTGTGAGTATGTAAATCGCGAGTATATCCGACGATGACACCACGCACTCGACCGCCACAGTCGCGAACATGATGAAAGCGTAAAATTCCCCACTGAATTTCGCCGGGAGATTTTTATCCCGCATCGAAATAACGACAACATAATTTACGGTCACCAGCGCGATACTTTTGAGAAACAGGCTGAACGGATCTATTGTCTCCAGTCCGCCCCAGTACTGTCCAAGAGCCGCGTTAAAGTACCTCGTGGTCAGGTACATGGTGAAAATAACAGGGAAATAACTTAGAAACAGCGTTACCTGCGCGGTAAGAGGGGCCCGAAGCCGGTGTCCGTTGGGACGGATCATATCCATGACCAGAATAAGTATTCCACCGAACGTGTCCAAAATCTCAGGCATCAGGAGGAAATAAGCCCGGTATGTCGACGCGAATACCTCCAGCGGACTCTTCACGTAGATGTTGTAAATCTCAAGGGTGTCCTTGTAGATTTTTGTCTCTTCGTTTGAAAAAACGAGTAATAGGAAACCCGCCGTGAAAATCACGATTGCCGAAATGAGCATTGGAAACCAGTTCCCAGCTTCATAAAAACGGGGTGGCTGCTTATCGTGGTTATCCGGTTTGTCGAGATTATACATCTGAGGGTCTGTGTTTCCGGACAATAATACTGTTTGATAGATTCCGCAGGAAAATATTTTCCGGCGGCTACGGGTTGCAACGAATTTTAATCACGCATGGTTAAAGAGTCAACCGTTCTGCCTTCTTTATTCATCCGTATTGTGTAGAAAATTGATCCGCCGGGAAAATAAAAAACCCGTCTTTCGACGGGTTGAAATTTCTATTCGAAATATCTGTCACCTTGGGATCTGGAAGGTTCGTACCACAGTTCCGGTCAACGCCTGTCCGCATCCGCCAACAAGGTTCAGAACCACAAAATCTTCAGTTACCTGTGCAGCTTTTACCGAGAATAACGCTCCCCACCAGTGACACCTGGACCCGCCGCCAACTGTAAGGTAAAAGCTCTGGCCAAGTCCCGAGAATGTGTAGAGTACTCCCTGGCTTTTACCGGAGTTTATCGTTCCAACTATCTCAATCGGAATATAGCGGAGATTTGCTTCGTACGCAGCCTGGTAAAGCTCGCGAAGCACTTCGGGGTCGACAGCTCCATCAAGTCCTGTTCCGGAAAGTTCAGGACGAAGTTCCTCCGGAATGAGGTCGGTAATAACAAACGGATCTGCCCTCGGCTGCATATAATTCAGTGTGCGCTCCGGATCATCAGGGAGAAAATCCTCATCAGGATTGGCTGCAAACTGATCTTCAACTTTCTCATACCTGTCAGCCAGTGTATTAATTAAATTAATGTCCCAGATCGCCTGCGTTTCCAGCGCGACGTTACCCTGGTCTTCGTTCAGAAAATACACACCGAGATCCTGAAGATCTCTCGGAGTGTTCTCTCTATGCGTTACCGATGTATCGTATGTGACTTCATAATCGCGCCTTCCGGCGAGGGCTTCCTGGAGGTTTCCTTCCTCAAGTCCAGGTCCGCTCATTGTAGGCATCTGGAAGCTGTCTGAGAGTTCAGGCTCTTCAGCAGGCTGTTCGGTCTCATCGCCTTCGGAACCCGACTCGTCATCCGTTGCGTCATCATCGTCAGTGGCATCGTCGCCACTTCCGTCATCAGGATTGTCATCCTGCATGATAACGCCGTGATCACCATAACTTCCCATCTGCGCATGCCCGATCCTGGGCAGCACCATGGCTACAATAGCGATAAATACTATCGCTAACATCAGTATCAGATTTCTGGAGTTCATATCAATCTCCCCGGTATATTTACCATAGTAACCATAATTATATCATTAGTAATCTCGACTCTATATGCCGATTCCCGCACCGGCACCGCTTCGGCCTCCGCTGCCGCCGCCACTTCCACCACTTCCACCGCCACCCGACGATCCGTAGGAGCATGACGCGCCACCCGGCATGTCGGGAGGAGTATTAACGCTGGATGCCGATGGATTCAACTCGTAAACCGAAAGGAACATGTCCATTTCGAGCGAGATATTTGTCAGGACAACGTCACCGAATCCAACTACATCGGCGCTGTATCCGGCTTCTTCGGCAGTCTCAAAGCAATGGACCGTAAAGATCTTCGTAACCCTGCCCTCGAGCTTCTGTAAAATTTCAATAAATCTTTTAGTGTGATCCAGGTCGCCAAAAAACTTGACCGCGAAATTATGCGACGTGAACAGTGGATTGGTGTTCTCTCCGCGAGTCTGCATGACAAGATTCCAGCCTACTCCGCCCTTCAATTCATCCGGGATCTCGAAAGGCTCGTCGTCAGTGTAGAAGTCCAGGTCCTCACTGATATACATCTCCGTCATCGCTACCCCGGCGAATGCTGCCGCAGCCCACACCTGCTTGAGAGTTTCAAATGTAGCGTACTGGTAATTCGCACCGGAATATTCAGGCTGATATGCCTGTGAGCCTTGATCCCAGACCAGGCCATGAATAAAAAACTTCTGGTTCTGGTTCCACTGGTGAGTCAATGCCGCGAACTGGTCCTCATAATTTAGAAGCTGTGATGCTTCCTGCTTATAATTCTCCAGGGTCGACTTTTTGGACTCTATCGACATCTGCGTTGCCGCGATCTCTTCCGATTTTGGCTTATATAATACGAACCAGTATGCAAGTATCAATCCTATTACGACTAGAACGAATACTACCCATACTACCGTGATGTCCTGTGTCCCTCTTGATGCTGGAGCCTGGTCCATCGATAATTCTCCCGGTTAATCGTAATTACGTAATGCTTGTGTTATTACCCTGTCTCTTGAACTCAAATTTATATCTTATCGAAATCTCTGCTTTATTCATCCCAACTGTCATCGCCGGAATCGCCGCTTGAATCGCCACCGGGAGGAGGAGCTGCTCCGCCTCCGCCAGGAGTTGTCGGCATTCCAGCGCCACCGCCACCGGTTGCGCCGGTGGGTCCAGGTGCGGCACCGCCTGCGAGGAATCCAAGGTCGCCAAACAGATCGAGACCGCTGTTCATTACCTCAGGCTTGACCGTTCCACCAAATGTGAACTCGTAGAAATAAGGCGATGTGTACTGGTGTCCTCTGAAGTACCACTCGATCTCCTGAACAGCGCCTCCGCCTTCAGGAAGCTTGTACATCGGTTCAGGCCTGCGGTTGATCGGCATGCCCTGGAACTCGTTTCCTGCCGATGCATCCCAGTAACTCGGAGGTGTATCGGAAAATCCGAAACCACCGCCGGCACCACTGCCACCGAACCAGGGTCCCAGGACGCCTTCGTCATTGCTTCCAACATCAAAATCAAAGTCGGTTTTACTGACTGTGAGTATATCCGAGTGCCACAGGTTTACAAGGAACATCTGGAATTCCTCTGTTCCAACTGTGAAACCATGGATTTCCCACGACGCTCCGTTGGCATCCCAGTGCATCTCATTTATCCACGCAGAATCGCGCATGCACCTGCCGAGCTCGTCGACTACAACCGGCCATGGCACCTGCAAGGCCGCAAGCCTGATTACCCCGGACAGCTTCTGCTTTACCGAGGAAATGTGTCCCTTGAATTCCTGGGACCGGTCGTAATATGGTTTTACAACCGCGATCTTCGCCGAAAGGTCAGCTTCTTCATCCTTGAATTTCTGAAGTTCCTGATCTCTCTGTATGTATAAGTTTGCAAGTATCGCCGCTATAATCAGAACAACCACAATCGCGAATTTCATCGCATTGAAGCTCTTCCGGCGATACATCGTTTCTCTTGGTACGAGGTTAAGTTCAACCCGCTTTTTCTTTACACCTTCGACTGCTAGTCCGGCAGGAACTACCAGGACAGCTTCGCGTCCTCTCAGTTCCTGCTCGTCGGCCGCGTCGAGCCCATTCTCTACGCCAGGCACCGCTGTAATAACCTGGCAATCAAGACTAGTCTGCTCAGCCAGGTATTCAGCCAGGCCACGAAGTCCGCCGACATATCCGAACATCACGATCTTGCCGACACGCGCTCTACGTTTCTGCTGGCTCTCAAAATACCTGATGGACCGCATCAACTCATTAACAAACTGGCCCATCGCACGGAGGACAGCGTCGCGTATCTGTTTCTCGATTGTTTCTTCGCCACGGGCGAGTCCAAGCTGCCTGTCAAGTTCGGCAGGATCCTGAGGAGCTTCCGGATCGGGTGTCGTCCCCGTATCCACGACTCCGGTCTCAGCGGTTCCCATCCCCACCGGACGGTACGATTCCATCAGGTCAACCGGATTCTGGTAAAGCTGTTCCACAGCTTCCTGGTATGTTATTCCCAGCTTCTGCCTTGACCTCTCAACAAGTCCGTTTAATCCGAACTCGATCGATCTTGATAACCGGAAATAATTGTCGGCAACAAACGAAATATCAGTTACCGTGTCGCGGACATCGATAAACGCGACAGCCTGTTCATTATCAAGATAAATATCTTCGAACAGGCCAAACGATGATAATGTGGTGATTTTTATTCCTACAAGCGTGAGGCCAGCTGTCTTCATAACTTTAAGAAGAGGCTGGATGCTTGAACGCCTGGTGGCTACAAGAAGAATCTCCTGCTGAGTCTGCTCTTCTTCCTTGACCTCGCGGAGAACCTTGAAGTCGTAAAGGCTGTCAGCAGGGGGAAATGGCACGTACTGGTTCAACTGGAGGTTGATCGCGTCCCTGGTCTGCGCCGACGTCATCTTAGGAAGTGTAATCATCCTGGTGACGCCATACTTGCCGCTTATTCCAAGTATCGCTCTCTTCGCGGTGAACCGGTATCCTTTCAGGAGGTCCTTGATCGTCGCCGCCAGCCGGTTAGGTTCTGCGAGACGTCCCCCTGAAAAAACTCCGTCCGGTATCGGACCAATCGCGAATCTTTCGAGTTTCGGAAGACCCCGCCCATACGAGACCTGGGTCATCCTGATCTCGCGGTTGGTGAAATCTATACCTACGATTTTCTTTTCAGCCATTTAGAATACCTTAGCTTATAAGCATTTAATCGATGTTAATGTATTTAAAAATTACTCAGTCGTTTAAGACTTGAATCATTATATCATACGGAGTTAATTTAAGCCGAACCCTCTATCACCAGGACCCTTTTTTTCTAATACCCTAAGACCTCGCAATCGGCAAAAAGGTTTGGTCCCCGACCGGCTTAATTTACTGACTCGAAATTTAAGAAAGGACAGCCAGCTTTATTCAAGGCTGGCTGTCCGGGTTATTCAGCTTTAATGATCATCTGGTGCTTTTGTTTCACCCGGATATCCGAGGCTTAACTGCCAACCAGATGGACTGTCATAAGTATGATCAACTGCGAATCCGTGATGTTGATCTCCGTCCGGCCAAACAACGGACCGATAATGGGAAGATCGCCAAGTAACGGGATCCTGAGCGTTTCATAATCGCGATTCTTGATTTTGAGTCCGCCGATGATGATCGTCTCACCATCGCGCATTCTCAATACTGTAGTTACGTTCGCGGTTGCGGTACCGAATACCAGGTTGCCGTTGATAAGCTGTGGCTCACTAAGGAGCGAAGTATTCGATGGTGAAAGGTCCATGGTCACATTGCCAAAATCGTCGATGTACGGTGTGATCGTCAGAGTTGTTCCTGTCGGGACAAATGTGACAATGTCGGGCGCCGGGATCGGATTTCCGAACTGGTCGATCGTGACACCACCATCGACGATGAACGGACGGTTCTCGGTTACGTTGATCGTGGCTGTGAATCCGTCGATTACCGCTACTCTCGGGCTGGATACGATGTGAGCGTTCCTGTCCGAGAACAGGAACTGGAATCTCGCACGGAAATCGTCGAACGGAACTCTCTGATTCTTGGGAAGGATCTCAAATACGAGTCCTTCACTGCCGGTTACGTCAAATCCCGTGAAGAATCTGTCGCCACCGGTTTCAAGAGCCCAGTCGCCAATATTCTGAAGACCGTAGACAATCGGACGTCCATCCGGGTTTGTCTCGTCATAGGTTACAAATGTAGCTTCAACAAAGATCTGCTTTGGTGGCTTATCGATCTGCATTAAAGCTTCACGGATCGAATCGTGGGTTTCGGGAGTGGCGATGATGCCAATTGCACCAGCTTTAGCAGTCGGACGAATACCTCCGCCGCCATTGCCGCCGCCTCCTCCGCCGCCGCCTCCGCCGAAGCCGCCTCCACCGCCGCCGCCGCCGGCACCGCCGCCGCCGCCGCCTCCACCGACTCCGCCTCCACCGATGCCCTGCATCGGCTCAGGCTGGATGGGCGATCCATAATTTCCAAGGACAGGTGTGCCGACAGAGTTACCAAAACTTCCTGGCGCTCCGGTCGAAAATCCACCGCCGAAGCCGCCGCCTCCGCCTCTGTTTCCGCCGCCTCCACCGCCGCCGAAACCGCCGCCGCCGCCGCCGTTACCGCCTCCGCCGTATGTCCACATACCGTAACCGGATGTGGTCGGCAGAAGGTCCATGCTGGCAAGGAACGTAAGCGCGTCGTTGGGATCGACATAATGGAGGTGATAAATCTGTATTGTTCCTAATCCAAGCTCCTGTTCTATTCGCTCTCTTGAAGAGATGAACAGGATAGGATCGGTATCTTCCGTATATCTGAATACCTTGAATCTAAGGTTATTCGCCTGCATTAGCATCTGGAACGCGGTATCGAACGGAACCTCGGTCAGGTTCATCGTGACAGATCCTCCGCCACCTGAATCCTGTGGACCGAATCCGCCGCCGCCGCCGAATCCACCGCCGCCACCGCTGGCACCCGGTCCTCCAGGAGGACGGAATCCCTCGCGGATAAACCCTGTAGGAGCGATGTTCCAGTACGCGTCAAGTACAAAGTTAACTCCCGCCTGCTGAGCGAGAATCATCATAACCTGCACGAACTGAGCCTGTACAACGTTAAGGCTGACAATCGCGTCCGATACATGATTCGGGTCGTACGATTCTTCCTGCGTGGGAAATTCATATTCCCCGCCAAGGAATTCATCGCCCTCGATCGGGACGTCGGGATACTCGAAGAGAGGAGTCGCGGGTGTGGATGGCATTTCCATCTCCATGCCCGGCCCTTCAATGTACTCGACAACTTCAGCCTGAACATCCATCGAATCTCCGGCGTCAGCTATCTGTACTTCTTCGGCCTCGACTGCCGGCCCTTCCATTGCGGATACTTCAACCTCAACAATCTCAGTCTCCACGACAGGTGCCGGTGCTTCAACCGCGACCTCTTCCGCTTCGACCACGACTGTGGCAGGTTCAGTAATTTCAACTTCAGCAGCAGGCTCTATTATTTCAGCTTCCTCGATAACCTCAGGTTCGATCATCGGCATCTCAACCTCGGTTTCGACTGCCTCAGAATCTCCCATGCCCTTGCTGAGCTCAAGTTTACAAACGTTATCCTCCTGGACAACATCGAAAGAGCCAAGGTCCGGACAGGTTATGATAAGCTGGAAAATTCCATCCTTATGCTGCGGAGAGAATAATACATCCACTCTCGTCACAAGCCCGTCGCGGCTCGTGTACAGGTATTCATCAACCTGCTCAGCAAGATATCCACCTTCAAGTTCCAGGATAATCCTGTTAGGATAAGAGAACCTCCGGATTTCGGGTTCTGCAGGCTTATCGAATGTTATGGCTACTTCCTCACCGCTGCCGGCAGGATTTATGTCGATCGAGTCGATCCTGACTAACGCGTCCGGATCTCCTTCTCTCGGCCCGTACCACATCACTTCAACATCCTGAACAACTTCGCTCGCAATCTCCGGCTCATTGATCATCTCCGGAGCTTCGGGAGCAAGATTTACAAGCAGTTTGCCCGGTGTTGATGTATCAACCGAGTAGCCCTCGTACAATCCCTCTCTCATCCTGATAGTGAGCTCTACGCTCTGTACGCCGGCAAGCAGTGTCAGGCGATATTCGATCTGGCTGATAGATGACTCCAGCGGAAGCGACGGAAGCTGGAATCCATTTGCTAATTCACAATCAGCTAATACAATAACCAGACCTCCGTTGTTATCCAACGGCACCACCTGGTACTCCGGCGATCCTTCGACGGCAAGGTTGATTACCTCGGACTGGTCGCCGCTGACCAGGTTAATTCCTGTCAGCCTGCATCCTGCATCCGCCTTCGTTGGCGCGGATGCTCCAAAGGCAAACACTACGGCTATAGCCAGCGCCACGCCGAGTAGTCTCGCCGTAAAATTAGTTCCGTTTATCACAGAATTTCCTCCTGGAAAACACGGATAATGGGTATAGCATTCCCACGTTTAAGATAGTTAAAATCCCCACAACAAGTGGTTTATAATAGTTACCTCACCCACGAAAGTCAAGCGATTCAATCACAACCTCAGATTTAATTCACATTCTTTATTAGAATTCTCACTCGCCATCATTTTTTCAAAATATTCCGATGTTGAGGTACTCATTTTCCTGCCTTCCCATTAATACTCCTTAATCGATCTTCATGACATTTTTCCTGTATCATTCCGGCTATAGAATGGGAAAAAAAAAGGACGCTTATAGCGTCCTGCTAATTTCAATAAATTCTTATGAATATCACTTATGGAAGAAAATTCGATCGCGTCAACTCAAGTCCGGCCTGCGACGTCTCTTCATAGAACTGGATGTAGTATTCACCCACACCCGGATTCTGTGCCTGGATACTCTCATCCATCGGTACCAGCATGTCAGCGTCGTCACGGTACCTGCGGCCGTAATTCGCTTCGGTGTTCAAAGTGATAATCCACATCTTATCGCGTGTTATATCTGTCTTTTCAATACCCGACGCGACCCTGATAACGCCACGGCTTTCGATCCGGTAATTGTAAGTCCTTACCGTCAGCCACGGTGCTATCCTCTTGAAGTCATCGGCGCTGAGCAATCGGAACTGCTGGCATTCTATGAAATTGTTGTAATTGCCGGCTGCAGGATTGTTCATTACCCTCGACGGATACCCGTACAACGTTGAGTTGCCGGGAATTTGATTGCCGTGTGTCAGGATTCGCTGCTGGTCCGTATTAAATATCGGACCCCAGAAGTCATAAGTATCGTAACTCCCGACATCGTTACCGGTATTGTTATCAATGATTTCCGGTATATAATTCGGATCGGGACCGCCCGGACCATCTATTCCTTCGTACGTCCAATCCTCATCGAATGGACGATTGTCGTACAATGAAATATTGAACAGGTCGGCAACACTTCTGAATGGAGGTTCCGGATTGTAACGTCCGGTGTCCGGACTGTTCCCGTCGCCATCAGTATCGATCAATGGATAAAGCGGATTTGCTCTGTAGTTTCCATAAAACGTACTGAATACTCCCGCATTTATGTATTCCTGCCTGTATATGGGCAGGTTGCTTGGAACCGTTTCATCAGTGATTCCCGCAGGACCCTGGTTGTTGTATATCCATGTCCGGTATTCACAAACCTGGTTCGCGTACCTGTCTGCAAGAAGCAGTGCGTTAAATCTTTCTTCCTGGGTAGTGCCCGGGTCCATTAAATTGACCGGCCTTGCGGTGCCGCCGACATCCACCCTTGGGGCTGGGGAATTTGCACCATTTGCACTATCCACATCCTCTTCCGGTCCCTGAAACATGTTCATGAACACGGTTCTGAGTACCGGGCGGGTCGCTGTATTAATATTGATCCTGCCTGGAAACGCCTGTAATGGCGGTTCCGGAATCGCACCCAGCGGAGGCGGATCTACCTGGAAATCAGGGTCGTACTTTACCAGCGGATCAGCGAAACAGATCACGTCAGCTGACTGCCTCAACGCGGACGCCACATGCTCGGGCACGGTTGGAAGGTCCATGAGTCTCCAGTTCTGATCATCCGCT
>DASWIV010000266.1:0-13838 GCA_036397475.1 bacterium | reverse complement strand
ACTTGGCAGCATGGTCGGACAGTGTTAATATGGCTGTAGAACCAATCGAGGTACATGCAACATTCGGATTTGCCAAGGTTGAATAATAGTTCCTGCTCACTCAAAAAACCAGAAAATTTGAAGAAGCACCATAATAATTCTGGTGCTTCTTCTTTGTAAACAGAATTAGTTCTAGAAATCGTAACTGAATTCTCTTTATGTTATTATCTTAACAAAATCAATGAAACAAGTCATAATTGCCTTTGCCATTCTGCTTCTACCGACGCTTGCCTACGCCTCTCCGCAAATCCTCGTCGCTGACCCTCCCGACCAATGCCTCTCCCTCGAGCAGATCATTCTCGATGGCGATAATTACATCCTAGTCGACGGCCGCTCCAATTCCGCACGCATTAAATTCATGGACTCATCCGGCAACATCACCGGAACGGGTGTCCCGACAATTCCCCTGCCCGACTCCGCATCCCTTCCCGGCGACATACTCCCCTCGCCTTTCGGACTCGACCGTGTCACTGTAACCGACACAAACATCTGGACCCTCCCAGCGACATGGGCTTTCTCGCCCGCCGAAAAATTCTCCCGGGCTTCCGGAGAATTCGAAGATCGCCTTCCTGATTACGGTGTATATCCCTACGGTTTGATCTCCGATCCCAATGGCGATGTCTGGGCTGTAACTAACTCCTCGATAATAAATATCACTTCCGACACCAGCCGCGAACTTTTCCCGTCTACGCCCGACCTTCACATAGACAACGTCATCGCCCACCCCATCGGATTCGTAGTCCTCGGCATGCCCGACCTCATGCTCATCGACTCATCCGGAATCGTGCGCTGGCGCCTTTCAATGGAAAATATTCTCGATGAATTCGTCTCTCCCGTCGATATCTGTGTCTCATCCGACGGCACCATCTGCGTATCCGCTATAACCTGCTTCCCTCCCGATGGCGGTACTCTCGCGGAATATTACGACATCCGGGTGATGGCGCTTGAGCAGGAGGACCTCGAAGCCCTCTATGGTGTTGAGGACGCATTCAGGTCGAATTTCATGACCGGCTACGTCATCTTCACAGTCGCTGTCGATGGAACTGTGCGGGATGTGATCGACTACGCATCCATGCCACAATCTGTCGGTATCGATGATCAGGGCAGAATCCATGTCCTCAGCTCGGAATCCAGCGGATGGGCTGTCACGATTCTCGACACTCGCGTCAACCAGGGATTTCCGGCGGCTTTCATTCCATATGGCAGTCCGTCGATGATCTCACCTCACGCGCTCGCACTCGGTCCGGACGGCAGCATTTACTGGGACGATATTATCCCGACCGCCGAAAGTTACAACTGGGGAATTTTGAAGCTGGCACCATCGACAGGAGTTTTTTCACTCGGCTCATCATCGAATCCGCAGCCGACGGTTGTTTATTCCGACCCGTCCCTGTCCGGATTCAGGCTCGCGACGGCAATGGAGTGCGATTCCGACGGAAACATCTGGGTAGGGTGTGTCGATCTGAACCCGTCCGTCATTGATCCTGAAATGTCAGATGAAACAGCTGGATTCCATGATTCATCGATCCTGAAAATCTCCCGGTCCGGAAATCTTCTGAGCACAAATAACCAGATTAATTCCGGCACTGAAATCGCCTACGTCGAGGATCTTCACTGGTCCGCGCCGCAGATGTATACCGCCGTTTCCGACCTGGCAGGATCGTCCTGGTATGGAAAATTCACGGGCGACAATTTCTCGATCGACGAGGTTGTCACGGATATTTCCGGTCTGAGCGTTTCCGACATCAATTTTTCGGCAGGTATCGATTCAACTCTTATCTGGCTCGCCGATCCAGACAATCGCGACAGGACTATCCAGATCTATGAATGCAGCAACGATCTTCTGTCAGCTGCTCCCATACCCAAACTCGAAGCCATCGGTTGCACGGTTCTCGACACGGATCCTTTAACCGGCGAGATCTACGTCTCACTTTCCGACGCTGAATTTCTCATTCTCGATCCATCGGATTATTCGATTACCGGAATCATGACATCGCGGCTGCCCGGCGGCGCACCCACTCATCCGATTACCGACTCTGTCGGAACTTCCGACGGTATCGTTATACTCGATACAGAGCACCGTGCCCTGATCAGGTATTCGAAATCGGATTTTGAAACCCCATACAGGGCGATAGATTCCGATATCGACGAAGCCCTCACCCTGATCCGTGAACGATTCTGGCAGTACAAGGACACCACCGGAGATTATCCTCCATTCGCTATCGACATGTTAAACGGATTATTCGAACAGCAGGAACTCGAAATTCTTAAACGCGCTTTCGTAGGTGGACGAATTTACAATTACGATCCACTGGATACGGGATACTCCTTTAAAGTGTGGCTCGCGACACAGGGTAATCCGGTCGCTACAGTTTATCCATCTTATGAAGAGTTAATCTATTAATCCGCCTTAAATTAGGTTATATTTTCCCGGAATGGAGACGGCGAATTCCATTATTATCACTATCGATGGTCCGGCGGGGAGCGGGAAATCCACCCTTGCCCAGGGGCTCGCCGAAGCGCTTGGAATTACCTGTTTGAATTCCGGCGCGATTTACCGCGCGCTCGCCCTCAAGGCATTAAACAATGGAATAGATCCCACCAGCGAATCGGACTCACTCGTACTTCTTAAAGACTTATCCATAAAGGTACATCCACCCGTGTCACTTGAGCAGAAATTCTGCGTTACTCTCAACGGGGAGGATGTCACCGATCACCTCTGGGCAAATGAAGTAAGTATCGCCGCGAGCAAAATAAGCAAGCACCCGAAAATACGGGAGAAAATGGTTGAGCTTCAGAGGAAGATCGCGGACGACAGTGTCAAAGACCAGACCGCAAAAGGGAACGAGCTGGTCGGGATCGTGATTGAAGGCCGCGACGCCGGTACTGTGGTTTTCCCAAAAGCGAAGGTTAAATTTTTCCTTGTCGCGAAAATAGATGAGAGAGCCAAAAGACGAATGAACGATTTTGGCGACGGGGAAGTGTCGCTCGAAAAAGCGCGGGATGAAATTATGAAGAGGGATCTGGCCGATGAAACCCGCGCCGCAAGTCCGTTAATTCCCGCGGAGGGTTCGATTGTTCTCGATAACACGGACTGGGATAAGGACGAAACCCTCATGCACGCGGTAGAGGCGGTGGAAGATAAGCTGGGGATTGAAGTTTGGTATTAGGGATATCAACCACAATACTGTATTACTCGAATATAACGTTAATAAACTGATATTTAATGCGGATTAAAGCGGAAACTATAAATTCTGGAACTTCTGGAATGATTGGTAAGAAACATAACTATGGCACAGGTCCTAGACCTGTGCCATTTTTTATTATGTCTCAAGGTAAATTAAGAATTTTATTAATTTTCTGCTTCATTTCAGGTGCATTTCTTTTCATCAACTTCACCACTGATGATCCATTTATATCATATCGCTACGCGGAAAACCTTGCATCTGGCTATGGTCTTGTATTTAACAAAGGAGAGTGGGTTGAAGGATTTTCAAATCCGACATGGGTATTCATCTTATCATTAATAAGCTTTGCCATTCCAGATAACGATATATACTCGCTCCTTTGGGTCTCAAAAGTGCTCGGTATTATCATAACGATAATTGGCCTAATCATTACATTCGAAATTGAAAAGGAGGTTAATTATTCTGCTTTTCCATTTGCGTCACTGTTCCTTGCACTTAATCCTGCTATCTGGCTTTGGGCTGTCGGTGGTTTGGAAACGCCCCTATGTATGTTACTCATCGCATTAATATTGTTTGATGAATTTAAACTTAATACAACCAGGGTTGGGGCTATAAGTGCAGGATTATTGGCTATCACACGTCCGGAAATGCCATTAATTTTAATTATTTACCTGGTCAATTTACTTTATAAAAAAAGACTGTCAGGTTCCCAACGGCAATTCTTGTCATATTAGCTGTGGCTCCATTGCTGTTATACATCTTCTTTCGTATATGGGTCTATGCGGAAATATTTCCTAACACTTATTTTGCCAAGGCACAATCACATGACATACCTGGAGGATCATTTTACCTGCTTCTCGCAATGAGAGATTTCTTTTTTTCTGGACTATGATTCCATTTTTTATCATTGGATTGATAAATTTCAGATCCGGCAAATCTCACTTTCTTGCAGCAATTTCTGTCTTCTACATGGTTTTTATCGTTGTATCAGGCGGTGATTGGATGCCTGGCGCAAGGTTCCTCGTCAATATATCTCCTGCCCTTGCATTACTAGTCTCGATTGGTATCCATAATGTCTTGAAATCCTTAAACGCACCAAAGAAAGTACTTGCTGGAACACTGATTTTAATTTTAATGCTGATTGATGTTTATTACACCAAAGAAATTATCAGATGTAGATTCGCTATACTTCCACTTGCGACTGAGGAACTTAGCTGGGAAGCCCCATTCTTCAAACATTACCTGGAGATGGGCTTATGGTTGAGAGAGAATGCGGAGTCCGACGATTATGTCGCACTCGGTGAAGCTGGCATAATTCCATATGTAGGAAGAGTCAGGGTAATAGACTGCTTTGGATTAATAGACAAATATATTGCTCGTCTGCCTGGAAAAATGCATTATAAATTTGATGGCAGCTATGTATTATCACGTGAACCAGAATATATTCTCCTGCTTGGCAGTGAACTAAACGGTCAGTTTGTTTCCAAATACATGTATTCTCGCTCCATCTATTCTCGTCAGGAATTTCAGGAAGATTATTATCTCATTCATCGTATCGGGGATTTAAATTTATATAAGAGACGCTAATCAGGGTAGCATCCACAAGCTGAGCAAGCATGGTTTTCACCTCCAGCCACTACCAATCCTGAATATACGTAAAAGCCAGCAATTCAGTATGCCCGGATTACGCGCGTGCTTGTGGATGATTTTTACACAGCACTGACAAGCACTTTCGCCATCACCTTAATAAGTAAATTCCACCTTCCTCCTGGCTCACTCAGCTTGCCAATGCTACCCGGATAATTAGTAGCCCTCCATATCTGTCAGGCCTAGGAATTGTTTTCAGAAGTCCATGACGTAAGCCTGGACATAAAAAAACACCGCGACATTCATCACGGTGCAACGTGGCTTAAAAAGCCTGATTGAGTCATGTTCACCTGAAACCGTTGTGGGTTCCAGCGCCATTCTTTTTGAGGCCGCCCTTCAGGAATATGTTATACCATCCCGGGATCGCCTCAATGAACTGCCTGTTTTGTGGAAACGCTTTATTGGAGATGCGGTCGATTACAAACTCGGTGCCATGCTGGTCGCCGAGCGAATCCATGATCGCTCTAAGGTTTCTGATTGCTTCTATCTCCTGCTGATCGTATAGAAGTTCCTCGTGGCGGGTTCCGCTCTTGAGGATGTCGATCGCAGGGAAGATTCTCCGGTTCGCAAGGTCGCGGTTCAGGACAAGTTCCATGTTACCCGTGCCCTTGAATTCCTCGAAGATTACGTCGTCCAGGCGGCTTCCCGTTTCGACCAGCGCGGTCGCGATGATCGTAAGGCTTCCGCCGTCCTCGATATTCCTCGCCGCGCCAAGGAATCTCTTTGGCTTGTGGAGAGAATTTGGATCGAGTCCGCCGGACAATGTCTTGCCGCTGGAGGGCATAACGAGGTTATACGCACGAGCCAGTCGCGTGATACTGTCAAGAAGGATCATGACATCCTTCCCCATCTCGACCTGCCGCTTCGCTTTATCCAAAAGCATCTCAGCGACCTGGATGTGATTTTCCGGGCGCTCGTCGAATGTACTCGAAACCACTTCGCCATCGACATTACGTTCAAAATCCGTGACTTCCTCGGGGCGCTCGTCGATAAGCAGCGCCATCAGGACAACTTCCGGATGATTCTCGGTGATCGCGTTCGCGATCATTTTGAGAAGGACCGTCTTACCGGCTTTCGGCTGGCTGACGATCAATCCGCGCTGTCCTTTTCCGATAGGTGAAATTAAATCGATCAACCTCGTGGATATTACTTTCGCGCTTGTCTCAAGTACAAATCGCTCGTCCGGGTAAACCGGAACCATCTTGTCGAATATTCCACGACTGCGTATCAGATCGGGATCTCCCCCATTGATTGCTTCAATTCTGAGGAGCCCGAAATATTTCTCGTTGTCCTTAGGATGCCTTACCTGCCCCTGGATAACGTCACCCGTCCTCAATCCGAATCGCTTGATCTGGCTGAGTGAAACATAGATGTCGTCAGGGGTCGGAGTGTATCCATTTCTCCTGAGAAATCCATATCCTTCGGGCAGGATCTCAAGGGTTCCTTTCGCGAACAGATTCCCGTCGCTCTCAGCGTTCGCCTCAAGGATCTTCAGGATTAATTCCTGCTTCTTGAGCGTCGTGATGCTCGGGATCGAGACTTCCTTCGCTATGCCCCTGAGTTCGGTCAGGGTTTTGTCTTCCAATGCTGTTATATCCATCTTCATTTTTTCGCCGCCTCCGTTTTCTGGAGGATCTAATTCCTCTGTATCGTCCGGAACATTGTAATTCCGCTCATCCTGCCTCAGGTTGACGCGATCGTTTCTATATCCCCCGCGCCCGGAATTCCGGTAGTTCCTGTCGTTTGTCCTTTTTCCACGGTAATTGCCGCGATTCTGTCTTGATGAACCGTTTCCGGATCTGTTACCGCTGTCGTCTACTTCCGGACGTGATGTCCGTGGTCTGAAATGCCTCTTAGGGCGTGTACCTGTCAAAACTGTTACCCCGTTTAATGAAAATCCATGCGGGTGTCGGTGAAATTCCGTCCATCCCGGTTTTCATAGTGATTTTTACTTTTTTCTTTCGCAATGTGAATTAAATCAAGCAGGTTTTTTTAAACCAAACCAGCCTTGTTTTTATCCGGGCGCCTCTGGAAGATGCCCCTCTTCCATAACGAATCTTCAAATAACAGGAAATCCTGCTTTAGCCCTGCAAAATCCCGTTAATTACTGTGAAGTCTGGTATGTGACCTTTTTTCTGTCTGGAATTTTTCTATTGATTATTCTACGGATTTCACCCTACATAAACTCGATGCCATTGAAAACCAAAATACATATAACTCTCTGGGGCGGTAACAAGGTTTACGAGTTTAGAGGGAAAATGCCGGAGTGAATCGGCCATAAGGTTTCTACATCCTCTATATACCCTTATTTCATTGATTTGTCAATAGCAGGCTATCACATTAGTTTCGATTTATCCCAGCCATCAATGAACCGTAGAATCCATTTCACCCGACATTTATCAGACTAACCCTCTCCAATTAAGTTCACTTTATTTCCCCATTAACGCGATTTATAACCCGAGCGGATTTGTACACCTGAATAAAGAAAATGTGTTCGGATCCTCAGCGTATGAATGCTCCGGGATCAGGTCAAGGGCTTCATCCCTGGCCCAGTCGATTATCCTGTCCCACTGCTCGACACTGAGTCCGTCGCATACCAGTCCGGGATATGCCTTGAAGAAATTCACCAGTACTTCAGCATCCGGATACTGGATCGCGTCTTCATACCTGAACTCTTCGACACTGCCAAAATAATTCATCAGGATCTCTTTCGCGTTCTCACTCCGAAATTCCTTCTCAGTTACAGGCTCTGAAATCC
Organism: bacterium; assembly: GCA_036397475.1. Taxonomy (GTDB): domain Bacteria; phylum JAJVIF01; class JAJVIF01; order JAPKYR01; family JAPKYR01; genus DASWIV01. The sequence goes on along the minus strand of DASWIV010000266.1, from coordinate 6,206 downwards.
ACCCAAATCGTTCCCTCGCTTTCTCCCGTATCTTTTCAAGAAGAGGGAAACATGACCTTGAATTTGCCGAGACAACACATACGCCCGAAACTCTAAGGATTCGACCGATCTGCCGCAGGCATTTGTCGGGACATGCCGATCCGATAACATGGATTGCCGTTACGCGGTCAAATGTCCCCGGCCTGAATGCTTCAGTGGTGGCATCCATTAGTTTGAAGTCGACATCCGCTCCGATATTCCGCGCCCGGTCCTTGGCGGCTTTGATCATTTCGTGGTTGTTGTCTATTCCAACTAACTTCCCGAAATGTCCTCTTGCCCGCAGATTTACAAGGAATTCACCAAGTCCGCAGCCAATATCCAGTACGGCGCTCGCCGGACGCAGGTCCAGCAGGCCGATCGCAAGCTCATAGGCGTTATGCCCGGCTTTTGAATACTCGGCGTGAATCCGCTTGGCCATGTTAAGCCTGAAGCTGTACGAAAATTGTTCCGGGTGTTCTTCCATGCCCTCAACGCGGCTCTAGTGAAGATACCGATATTATACGTCAATTTACCGTTTCAAATCCCTAATCTACCATTGACATAGCCTGTTTAACGCTAAAAATAAGAAAAATCCCGGACATTTTAGTCCGGGATTAGACATTTCATTAAATTATCTGTCAATAAAGGAAGCGATTCCAGAATACTTCGTAGTCTCCATCGCCACTCGTAACATCTTCCCAGAAAGCATAAATATTCAGGTTCTCAGCCCTGACGACCACAGGTTCACGGGCATCCCCGCCGACAGATGTCGAAATCTGTACAGGTTCGTTGAAACTCGCGAAATTATCTTCGGACCGGGTGTGGAATATATTCCACGTATCCGCATTCAGGCTCCTGTAGACGATGTCGATGTATGATCCGTCATTCAGCACCGCGATCGACGGACGGCTGTCAGCAACGGTGTTATCAGTAAGCGATGCTGGCGGATTCCAGCTTGCCCCACCATCGTTACTGGTCCTGTACGCGACCTCCGCATCCGATCCGAACTGAACAAAATGAAATACTACATACACATTCATGTTGTCGTCACCTGCGATATCCGAATGCCATCCGCGATTATTATATTGCCCGGTTGTTATCTGAACCTGGGGTTCAAATGTCAGGCCCCCATCTGTCGATCTTGAATACCATGTATTAGCGGAGAAATTATTGACGAATTCCTCCCATGACAGGTGGATAGTACCGTCAGATGTCACATCGATCGCGACCTCTTCACTGTCATTATTGGAATTATTGACCTGGACATTGTCGAGCCAGGTATCACCTGCGTCATCAGACTTTATGTAGAAAATATTATAGTCATTGCCGACCGAATCATCATGCCATGCGACATGCAGGTCGGTGCCGTTGGCGACAATCTGCGGTACGCGAGAATTGCCCGGGTTGTCTGTCAATTGGACAGGTGCCCCAAAGCTTGCTCCGAAGTCTGTCGATCTGACATAAAAGATCTCCCTGTTGTTTCCGGCAATCTGGGTTGAATAATAGATAACATGGACTCCGCCATTTGAGTCGCATGTGACCGACGGATAAAACTCATTTGCCGTGGAATCATCGAGCCTGATCGCGTCGTCAAACGTTTCTCCATTGTCTGTCGATCGCATGATGTACACATTGAAGTCATCGTCCCGGTTGGAATCGAATACCACGTAAACATTTCCCGTAACAGGGCACGCATCGGTCTGGGCACGCCAGGATGATAATTGTCCAATTCCCGGCCCATTATCTGTAAGTTGCTGCGGATCGAGCCATGTTCCAACAATTGGAACTTCCGTTGTCGTCAACGGACCGGCGATCAGCTCAGCTACATCGGGAGCTTTCACAACAACATCATCAGCCGAATCGACGGATATTTTCACGGTGTTTCCTGTTATAGCGCCAGGAAGCACATTCAATGTAATGAACATTCCCCTTACATCCGTAGCGTCCACGGGAAGAATGATCTGATCGAACGTGGCGTCGCCGTTACTGTCGAAAGTAATCGGAGGAAAATCCGCATAGTCGAGTTCCGATCCGAATCCCGCATTCGGATCATTAAGATCGTCGAATGCGCCGCGATACCGGGAATCGTTGTATGAATGCCAGGCGATCCTCGTGTCAAAATTCTCATTGAACGAACCATCCAGGTTTGAATCCAGCCATAGCTCGAGGTTGCCAATGTCATTCGCTCCGGCAGTTCCTGACTGATGGAACGTGAGTTCCTCAAGAGTGCCGTAATTTAAATCGCCCGTAAGTTCGAGATAAAGTGCAGGAACCCGGGTGCTTCCCTTGGCCAGATAATCCCCGAATCTGTTCTCACCCGACAGGCTTAAGGTCTCCTGGATACCAAGGTCTTTCCTGATCGTAATGTTGTACTCGATATCTTTTTCCAGGCTTCCATCGTAGAAGAAATTCAGATGGATGTTTGCGATTGACAGGTCGGCCGCATCAGGCGACACCTTTATAAGGATCGGATTTTCCGGGACCACAATATCACCACGTTCGATCGTTCCGATCGAAATCTGGTCGAACAGAGTGCTGAAATTTCCGTTACCGCTCGTCACTGTCAGGATTGTGTCATTCGCATTTTTTAGCCCTGTATTTTTAATCGAAGGATAGATCTCTATGGTCTCTCCGGGATTCAGGTACCCATCCCGGTTTCCCTGGCTGAATAGCGGATTATCGTCATCGTCAAATGTCCTCAACACAGCGAAATCCGCTTCCAGCGACGTAGTTACTGCACGGAAGTCGTTGATTCGACCTGTTCCGAGTAATCCCTCGTAGCCTGGGTTCAGAGGATCGATATCGTCGGTTGTGAACAGGATCTGATCGACTATCTCACCGTTTGTATATGCCGGGAATTGCGCCTTGACCAGCGCTACAAGTCCTGCAACCTGAGGACTTGCCATGCTCGTCCCCTGGTACAGGGCGTACCTCTGATTTTCAGGAACCGATAATGGATCTCCTCCATGTTCGTAGAATATACTCGATGGAATTGCAACTCCCGGAGCGGAGCAATCGACCAATGATCCATAATTTGAGAAATTAGCTTTATGATCCGAGCTGTTCGTCGCGGCTACACTTACAACATTCGGGAAATTCGCCGGATAGAAAGGTCCGGATGAATTCGAGTTTCCTGCAGCTGCGACAATAACCACACCGTTATCCCAGGCATAGTTGATCGCGTTGGCTTCCGTCTGGGAGCCGAATCCGCCGCCCAGCGACATGTTCGATGCGACCGCGCCATTGTCGGCCGCGTAAATGTTCGCGTCCGCAATAGATGAATCCGACGCGCCTCCATCGCCGTCGATCGGGAAGACCCTCAACGGCAGAATTTTCGTTGACCACGAGTGCCCGCTTACGCCTTCGGCATTATTTCCAATCGCCCCGGAAATCCCGGCTACATGAGTTCCATGTTCAACATTTCCATCGATAACGCCATCGTTGTTATTGTCCTGGCCATCGCCCGGTGTCGCGCCACCCTCGCCATCGCCGGGAGGATTAATGAAATCTTCACCCGGTATCCAGTTTGCGGCAAGATCGGGATGATCTCTCATTACACCGGAATCGATTATTGCCACTGTCGTTGAATCAGACCCGGTTATGATATCCCACGCCTCACGCATCTGGCAGACAACATTCTCGTATTCCTGATCTTCGTAAGTGTCATTCGGAACCAGGGTAAGATATTTAATTGAGTTTACTTCGGCGAATCTCACGATCCCGCTGTCCTGGAAATTTTTGATCATCTGGTTGTAAGTGGGACCAGCCGGGATTCTCACACGGTAAACGTCGATTTTCGGTATTCGTCTCAGGATCTCACAGTCGAGCGCATCTACCAGGGCTTCCACAATATCCTGTCCGGTTCCCGGCTCAATTCCGACATTCAATTCGCGCTCAGCGATATCGAAAGTACCGGCTTCCGGATCTGAATATTGGATTACACCCATCTGGACACCTGTTAGCAGATTGTCGTTAGGCGTTGTCCAGACCATTATGTCCCTGGTATGAACTGGGCTTGTCCCGGTGCTCAGATGAATCTGAATTTCCGGTGAAAGATTCGTGAGTTCAAATTTGGAACTTATCTTTCCCGAAAAATTCGAAGTGGTTGTGCCTGAAGCCATTAACTCGGCTCCGTCGACAGAAATTTCCACTTCAATATCCGGATTCTCTGAATGTATTTCCAGCGGGTACGTTCCGTTTGCTTCCAGTTCAATCGAGTGGATTGCCCACGGGGATAGAATTTTCCCGTTGAGTGTAATTTCAATATTGTCTGTGTTAATTATTTCGACCCCGTTAAGGGCGTTTGCAATTGAAGCTGCATGCTGGTCTGAATCGGGAGCCGAACCTGGTGATACGGGGCTCCCGCTTCCCGAACAACTCAACAGCACCAGAATAAAAATAATACCTGAAGAATAAAGTAGATTACGCATTGTTCCTCCGCAAATGTGCGAGAAGGGTATAAATATTTACTGGCACTTATTCCTGTACCTGAGTATGCGTGGATGTACCTGGACCTTTGTACAGGTACGAGAGAACATCTCTAGAATCATATACCATCATTCCCCTCAGGACAATACTGTAATGATTAAATCATTTGCAATTAAAATTCATCATTACCCCGGGAATCCCTTGCCAATTCAAATTATTCATGGTATAAACTACTGCCTTTTCATGAAGGAGGCGTTACTTTATGAGTAGAGTATGTTCAATCAGCGGCAAGCGTCCGAAGTCGGGAAATAAGGTGAGCCACTCTCAGCGGCACACCAAGCGGACGTTTACCCCGAATATCAAGAAAAAGAAACTTGTCATTGGCGGCAAAAAGGTTAAGATCAAGATCAGTACACGAGCCTTAAGGACCCTCGAGAAAAAGGGACTTGTCTGATCCATCCCCGGTTTCGAAATTACCAGCGGACCTTGATGGTCCGCTTTTTTATTTGACCCTGTGCCGGTATCAGGATACTCTTTCCGCAATATCCACATATGTGTCCAAATGACCTTCTATTATTTCCGGAAACGTGGCTGGCTTGAATCTGGCATTGAATTAGAAGACATGTAAATCGTGTCTTTTATTAAAATAGAAATTTTCCATCCAACGCTTGCCCGTTATCGCTCTCCACTTGCCTGTAATCCCCAAACCCTTTAAAATTCACCCTCACGATGAAAGTTGCGATGTATTACAAAAATTCAGACGTCCGCTATGAGGACTTTCCCGTACCCGAGATCGGCCACGGTGAAATGCTACTGAAGGTTATGGCCGTCGGGATCTGCGGTTCGGACGTCCACGAGCATTACCGTGTTCAGCACGCTCCGCTTGTACTCGGGCACGAACTTGCAGGCGTTATTGAGAAAGTCGGCGATGGTGTCGATGATCACAAACCGGGTGACCGGATCTTCTGCTTCCATCATGTTCCATGTGGAGCCTGCCCACGTTGCGTCTCAGGACATGAGACCACCTGCGACACCTTCAAGAGAGTGCATTTCAAACCCGGTGGATTCGCAGAATATGTGAGGATTCATCCGCTTCAAAGGCGTCTTGGCGCAATCCCACTTCCGGAAGACATGGAGTACGAGGTTGCCGCGTGGACAGAACCTGTCGGGTGTGTCGTTCGCGGCCAGAGGCTCGCGGGAATGCAGCCTTCGAAAAAAGTCCTGATTATAGGCTCCGGAATAACCGGACTGCTTCACATTCAGGTCGCCAAGGCATGGGGCGCCGGACTCGTCATGGCGACAGATATTTCAGATTACAGGAAATCATTTGCTAAAAAATTCGGTGCCGATGTCATCCTCGATGGAAATTCTGATGTCGCACAGGAATTTCGCGAATACAACGACGGATGGGGTGCCGATATCGTTATCCTGACCGCGATGGCTCCCTCCGCCATTCAGCAGGCGATCGACGCTGTCGAAAAAGGCGGTACGATCTGCGTTTTCGGTCTCGGAGCGCCCGGCTCGACCATGGACATCCCGCTCGACAGGTTCCTCGCCGGAGAAATAAATGTGATACCATCGTATTCAGGCGCACCTGTCGACGCTAAGATCGCCTTCAACCTGATATACACGAGTAAAGTGAACGTCAAGGATATGATCACTCATCGTCTGCTACTCAAAGATGCCCAGGAAGGATTTCGGCTGACCGCGGCGGCAGACAAATCCATCAAGGTGATGCTGTACCCCCACGGGGTTCCGGA